>JBHPHU010000005.1:0-61706 GCA_042571405.1 Candidatus Omnitrophota bacterium
AAGGAGAGAAATCATGAAGAATAAATTAGAAGGAGATATTTATTTTACACCAAAACAGGCCGCGGAGTATTTTAATCTGAGCTTGTCGACTATCAAAAATTACATCTATGCGGGTAAACTGCATACGCTTAGAACGCCGGGAGGCCATCATAGGATCAATAAGTCAACGCTTCTGGCCGCGCTGGGCAGTGAGTCTAAGCCTAAAAATATGGACGAGAAACATTCTCTGCCTTTATTTATGTGCGATACAATACTTAATTTACTCAAGGTCCTTGGCCCCGCAGGAGAGACTATCAGCGCCCACTGCAGGAATGTGGCAAAGCTTTCATCTAAGGTCGCGGAAAAAATAGGCATGAGTTCCCGTGATGTGTGGAGAATAAAATTAGCGGCCCTTGTGCATGATGTGGGCTCGATTAATGTAGGAAGGGATATACTGTTGAAGAAAGGACCGCTTACCACGCAGGAATACAATGAAGTAAAAAAACATCCTACCATCGGCCATCTGATACTTAATTCAATAGATGAACTTAGTGATATTTCTGATATTGTTGCTCAACATCATGAGAGGATAGATGGCTCTGGTTATCCGAGCGGCTTAAAAGGAGAAGACATACACAAAGGCGCCCGTATAATCTCAGTCGCGGAGGCATATGATTCCATGATCTCAAAAAATTACTATAAAACTCCTGTTTCAAAAGAGCAGGCCATAGCTGAACTTATAAAGCATAAGGGCACGCAGTTTGATAAGGATATCGTAGAGGCCTTTGCCGAGATCATATGATAAAACTTTTCCTGATCCTAATCCTGATATTAGCGCCTATAGCCAGAGGAGGAACCCGTATATGGGCATTTGCGCCTATACAGATCTTTACACTGGCCGCGCTCCTGTATTCTGTATTCAAGATGAGCGTAAATAGAGAGATCAGGATCAAGAGGACCCCTTTGGATATTCCCATAGTATTATTCTTACTTATTTTTATAGCGTCATGGTTTAATTCCAGCTATGCCCATGCTTCAATAATGGAATTCATAAAACTCTTTACCCTGGCTTCGATTTTTTACCTGACCGTTAATTTTGTAAATACAAAAGAGGACATAAAGAAAGTATTAAACTCGGTTTTGATCGCGGCGACAGCCATTGCCTTATTCGGTATATTACAATATATAGGGGCTATAGGTAGGTCCTGGTGGGCCAAGGAAACTTTTTTATCAGCCACCTATGTTAATCATAACCATTTTGCAGGGCTATTGGAGCTGACCATACCCCTTTCAATAGGCATGTTTTTGTCAGAAAAGACATTTGGAAAAAAGTCTTTATATCTATACTCGATCTTGATCCTTTGCTCTGCATTTTTACTTTCTATGTCAAGGGGAGGATGGCTGTCTTTATCTATCGCCATGTTTTTTATGATCATGTGTATTTCAATGAGCGGAAGATTGCGGTTTACGAAAAAAACAGGCATCGCTATCCTATTTCTAATCATAGTTGTCGGTGTGTTTGCGATAAAGGCAGCTGATAAAAATCTTTTAGCTGACAGGGTATCCAGCTATGGGGACTTGGATTTTTCAGGAAGGCTTGGTATCTGGAAGGGTTCCTTAAGCATGATAAAAGATAACTGGCTTTTAGGAACAGGGCCCGGCACATTTATATATAGTTTTCCGAAATACAGGCTGGCAGGCATGAATATGCTTGTTAATTACGCGCACAATGATTATCTTCATGTCTTATCTGATCTGGGCATATTCGCTTTAGCTATCATGGCCTTCATAATTTTTACAATATTAAAAAAGGCCGTCAAGACATATAGAGTGGCAAAGTCATCTTTTAAGATGTGGATTTCTCTTGCCCTCGGGACAGGTATCTTGAGCATTGCCATACACGGTATAGGGGATTTTAATTTTTACATACCGGCAAATGCTATTTTATTTACCGTATTTTCCGCATTTGTCTTTAATCTGTCTTCCAGAAAAGAGAAAGAGGCAGAGCCTTTGGTTATAAAATACGGCGTTGCTCTCAGGTTAGTGTTGACAGCGCTTGTTGCCTTGATAATTTTTATAAGCGGTTCTCTTGCGGCAGATATGTGCAGGATAGGTTCTCAAAAGGCCCTATCCAACAATAGATCGGAACAGGCAGAAAAGATGATGTTTCTCGCGACAAAGATATATCCTTTAAATCATAAATATTATTATGAACTCGCTAAGATTTATGATAGGAACGCTGATACAAAAAGGTCAGAGGGATCCTACAAGCGTTCAGTAGCGTTAAATCCACTGGACGCATGGTCGTGGATAGGCCTGGCTGATAATTATTACAGGCGCCACAGGGTTTCAGTATCAAGCGGGGATGCTATTGGCCTGGCGGATTTAGCATATAGAAAGGCGCTGGAATTAGACCCGTTAAATTCGTATTATATCAAGAAATTCGCTAAGTTTTTGATAGAGACAGGTGAGACTAAGCTTTCAAGCAATCTGTATAAAAAGGCATCTTATGCTGAGTCTAAGTCTGAGACGCTTTCGAAGAATCCGGCCATGTTCGCGGACGGAGAGTCTTATCAGGAAAAAGCAGACCTTTCATTTTTCGCGCAGGATATAAATAAGGCCCTTGTGTTTTACGAGATGGCAGAACATCTTCTTGAAGATAGCGACAAGGCAAAACTGGGCCAGGTGAGATGCTATCTAAAGATGTCTTTACCCAGAGAGGCATTTGATAAATTCAAAGAATTGACACGAGCGGCAGGTTATAAGTCTGTATTATTCGCTTCACTGGGCGATTACTATTTAAGAAAAGGATTCAAGCGTACGGCAAGAAGATTTTCAGAGAGATCTATCGCGCTGGATCCAAAGAATCCAGAAGGTTATCAGCTCAGATACAAGGTGTTAGAGCAGTTTAATGATGTATCCACGATACTTGATTTTAATAATACGCCTGCTTTGTTGGAGCTGGAGTCAAATAGGCTCGAAATAGTCTTTGATCTTAAGAAGACCTTTGCTTCCAGTGGATGTTTGCGATTGAATATGGTATTACCGGCAGGGATATATGAGTATACTGTAAGGGCAAGAGGAATGCAGGCTCTTGACATATGGCCTCATATGGCGGTGAGGGTAAATGGCAAAAGTTCAATAGATACTCATGTCGATGATATATATTGGCAGGATTATGCCGGGATCCTTGTAGTGGATTACCCGGTAAATAGATTCGAGATCGTGTTTGACAATGATTATTATGATGAAGCCACTGCGCAAGACCGTAATCTTTACGTGCAGAGCGTAATATTAAAAAAGTTATAAAAGGGACCTTATGAGTTTATCAGCCTTATTTACGCCGGAGACAATAATTTTATTGGGAATAGCGTTTATAGGCGTAGTATCTCTTTTTCTCGTAGTCAATAAGGATTTTGCCTTGGGTATATATCTATGGTTTTTGCTGGACCTGTTTTGTAAACATCAGAAACTGGATTTTTCAGGCTCTATACTGCCTGATATTTCGATAGAGAGGATGATGTTTCTGTTTTTGCTGTGTATTTTCTTTATAGAGCTTTTTTCAGGAAAGCGTAAGCTGTTGCATTTTACCGGGGTCGAATATTCCATGATTTTATTTTGCGCGTTCGCCGTAATTTCCATGATATGGACAGGCTCTATTATCAAGGAAGGCGGCAGGCTGGGCATAGGAAGCTTTTTGAGCGGTTATATATTCCCGTTTTCCATGTTTTTTATAAGCAAGAGCGTATACGATAATGCAGAAAAAAGGGAAGGCTTTATAAAGTTTATTATGCTGATAGGGCTGTATATGGTGTGCACGGCATTTTTAGAACATTTTCATATCAACAGACTAATCTGGCCCAGGTATATATTGGACCCTTCTTTTGGGATACACTTTGAAAGGGCAAGAGGCCCATTTGTCCAGGCAGCGGTCAATGGCACGGTGCTGGGTTTTATACTTGTCAGCTCATTTTACTTCCTGATTTTTCGTGACAATAAAAGAGATTTATGGAGG
This sequence comes from Candidatus Omnitrophota bacterium, assembly GCA_042571405.1. Lineage (GTDB taxonomy): Bacteria > Omnitrophota > Gorgyraeia > Gorgyraeales > Gorgyraeaceae > Gorgyraea. The sequence continues at coordinate 3,995 of JBHPHU010000005.1, forward strand.
ATCTGTTCGCGGGTTCTGCTTATAGCGTCTCCTATCGCTGTATTTTTTACGTATACAAGGGCCGCGTGGTTAGGCGCGCTGGCAGGTTTTTCACTGATCCTTTTATTTATTCTTAAGCAGGGGAAAAAGATATCCACTGCGATCGTAATTATCTTATGCATAGGTATTTTTATAGGACTGGGTTTTTTTCTTGACGATAGCGTAGTCTCTCTTTCGTCCGAGAGGGCTTTTGATGAGAGCCCTGTTCACGACAGATTAAACTTGTATATAGCTATGATAAATATGTTCAAAGAGCACCCTGTATTCGGAGTCGGTTTTGGTAAATTTACAGAATTTTCAAAGAATTATTTTAAGAACGTAGACGGCATACATTTTCAGGCAGTAGGGTTGAGCGGGCATGATAGTTTCGCGGGCGTGTTAGCGGAGATGGGAGTTTTGGGTTTTTCATTAATAGCCTCTATATATCTTCTGATCCTGCGCAACAGCATCAGATTGTATAAAAATTTAAAGAATGACGCGAAGGATGTGGGACTAGTGGTGGTTTTTTGGGCATTTATGCTTGTTTTTATAGTCAATTCGATCTTTATAGAGATGAAATTTTTTGAATTCGTAAGCAGTATGTTTTTTGTATTTGCAGGGATTATATGTGCATGGGAGAAGAGTTATGCAGCCTCGCGAGCTTGACAGAAAAAATGTTATAAGGGATACGTCTTTCTTTTCAGGGAGCGTCTATGTCTCTCAGGCGATGTTCTTTATACGCGGATTTTTGAACGCGAAGATATTAGGCCCTGAACTTTATGGAGTGTGGTCTTTCCTGAATATAGTCCTGCGATATAGCGTATTCGCGCATCTAGGCGCCTTTAATGCCATGGCCAGGGAGATACCGTATGAAAACGGCAAGCGCTCAAATAAAGGCATGGATAAGGTCAGGAATGTGGTTTTCACATTCTCGCTTTGTACTATCTCAATATTTGCGCTTGGAGTAATAATAGCGGCGGTCTTATTGTGGAAGAAACTTCTTATATATGAGGCAGTGGGTCTTATAGTGATAGCTGTTCTTGCCATTTCAATGGCATTATATGAATTTTTCCAGACCTCTTTGATAGGGATAAGAAGGTTTGTGTTGATAAGCAAGGCGAATGTGATGTTTTCGATTCTAAGCGTATTGCTTACATTGCTTTTTGTCCCGAGGCTTAAGATATACGGAGTGTATATCGTCGCGCTGGCAATACCTATATTGACCGTTGTATATCTTTATGTGAAGGAAGATTTTAAGGTGAAGTTATGCTTAGATTTCAAAGAGCTATACAGGCTTCTTAAGATAGGATTCCCAATAATGTCCAGCTGTTTTTTACAAGGCACTATTACGAATGTCGCCGGTATAATGACGCTCAGCTTTTTAGGAAAGACTAATATGGGCTATTATTCTGTGGCAGCCCTTGCGGGTAATTTCCTTATGTATTTTCCCATGAGCATACACCGTTCTTTCGAACCGCATATTTACCAGCGCTACGGAGAGACCCATGATATAAACTCGCTAAAAAAGTATCTCTTTAAGCCGATGCTGGTCATGTCAATTTTATTTCCGGTGGTGCTCGCGTTTTACTATACAGGCGTGTCATTTTTTATACGGCATTTTCTGTCGAAGTATAGCGCGGCTATTTACCCTTTTTCCGTAATATTGATAGCAAGGTTTTTTCTCGCGTTTTCGCCGACGTCTATCGCGCTTATAACGGTTTTGAACAAACAGAGGTTTCTTGTGCCGGTATATTTATCCGGGATAGCTGTTGTATTTGTTTCGACCCTTGTATTTATAAATCAGGGTTTTGGCATCTTAGCCATCGCGTTAGGACTTTTATTAGCCTTTTTCTTTATAGGCACCGTTACATTTATATATACCATAAAGCAATACGTAAAAAGCCCGCTTGTATGCCTGGGCTATCTAGTGAGCCTGTCTATCCCGCTTGTATACATGGCTGCGGTAATAGTTTTTAATAAGATAATGATACCTGTTTCACCGGAGATCCTTCCGGACATATTTGTTCTTGCCAAGAGACTTTTGATAGTGACAGGTTTTTCTATACCTTTAATATATATCGCGCACAGGAAGACAGGGATATTGCGTGATATAGCCGGGATCATAAGGAGAAAAAGATGAAATTAGCAATAATAGGCCCATACCCGCTGGATAATAATACCGATAACATGCATGGCGGGGTCCAGGCAGTGGCAGTGAATTTACTAAAAGGACTTTTGAGATTCAATGACCTTGATATACATGTGCTTACTGTTAGCCATGCCATAGATAAGGACAGGGATTTTAGATCCAATGGTTTTACCATGCATGCCGTAGCCGCGGACAATAGATTCGGGAATATCACGTTTTACTCAAAAGCAAGAAAGAGGATTTGCAGAAAGATAGATGACATAAGGCCTGACCTGATACATTCGCATATGCTTGGATATCATACGCTGGCAGCATTAGAAAGCGGACATACAAAGGTGCTTGTGAGCACTCATGGCATAACTGAAGGCAATTGGGGAGTGTCCTGCACGCTTATGGATAAAATGAGGCGATATCTTCAAGACTGCATACACGAGAAATGTCTAAAGAGGGCTGAAAACATTATAGTAAATAGCAGGTTTTCAGAGGATTTCCTGAAGAGTTATAAGATCAGAAATATTTACAGGTTAAACAATCCGATCTCTGATGCATTCTTTAATATAGACACGGATAAGGAAGAAGAAAACAGGATTTTATTTGTAGGGAATATCTCTGAGGCAAAAGGTGTAGCCACGCTTATGGAGGCAGTAAGGATCTTAAAGGATTCATTTAAAAATATAAAGGTTATGGTAGCAGGGCCTATGAGTGATAGTAATTTTTATGAGAAATTAAGAGGTTTTATAAAGGAGAATGATCTGGTCGAAGCAGTTCATTTTTTGGGCCATCTAAATGAGAATAAACTGATAGAGGAGTACATAAAGGCTTCTATATTTGTTTTTCCTTCACAGCAGGATATAGCCCCGCTCGCGCTTTTACAGGCAATGGCCTGTGGTAAGGCCGTAGTTACTACAAGGGTGGGAGGCATACCTTATATCGTGGATGATGGTGTGGACGGATTTTTGGTAAACAACAAAGACCCTAAAGCCCTGGCAGGCAGGGTGGCGGTATTATTAAGAGATAAGTCTTTACGCAAGGATTTAGGAGATAACGCGAAAAAAAAGATCTCAGGGAATTACAAGATAGATTCTGTGACAGAGGAGCTTTACGGGATATATAGAAAGGTTACCTCTTCCACCTCGTAGGTGGAAGAGGTCCAAAGGTTATGTTAAATATAAAACAAATTTCTAATTATAGAGAGTTCGAAGGCTGCAAAGGCATATGGAATGATTTGCTGGAGAAAAGCAATGTAGACAATGTCTTTATGACTTACGAGTGGGTCGATACATATATAAAGCATTTCTGCTCTTCTCAGAGATTATTGATACTGAATGTCTTTGAAGGCGACAGATTAATAGGGATAGCGCCTCTAATGATAAGAAAATCTAAATACCTTGGTTTACCTGTTAGGGTTGTTTCTTTTGTGGGCGCGGGAGTATCAGACAGGATGGATTTTATACTGACAGGCGATAAAGAAAAGGCCATATATCTGGTATTAGATTATCTGATGGGGATCAAGTCAGAATGGGATCTTATAGACCTTGAGGAGATCTCGGAAGATAGTCCTAGCGCAGGGATCATCGGAAAATGGCTGCGGGAAAAGAATGTCTTGAGTTTTTCAGGACCCCAAAAGAGATCATTTTTTATACAGTTTGATGGTAATAGGCGATTGCTTATTGACAAATTTTCCGGAAAGCTCAACAAAAAACTGGTGAAGCTAAACAATAAGAACATCAAAATGGACATGGACCCGCCAAAAAGCGCGGCGAGGCCTGCGCAAAATATGTCTTCTGGGCAGATTTTGCTTGGCTTTAAAAGATACAGGGTAAGACCCAGTGAGGCGGAAGGGCTTTTTTCAGATATATGCGATGTAGAGAGCCGCAGCTGGCAGGGAAAAGAGCAGAAGGGCATTTTTTCAAAAAAACCCAGCAGGGATTTTCACAAGGAGATATTTGATAGATTTTCAAAGAATGGACAGCTGGATATTTCGATTCTTATATCAGAAAAAAAGCCAATAGCTTATATCTATAACTACCTGTATGGTGGACGTTCCTATAATTACAATATTGCCTTTGACGATGTACACAAGGATCTTTCTGTTGGAACCATGCTTATGTTCTGGATGCTGAAAGATTCTGCCGCGGGTGATATTTTAGAGTTTGATTTTATAAGGGGCGAAGAGCCATGGAAGAAGAGATTGACGGATTCTTTTAAGCTCCATGATCGCGTTAGGATCTTTAAAGGCAGTTTTTATTCCAGGTACCTATATATATTACAGTCAAAGATTATGCCTTATTTTAGAAAGAAAAGCATGCTTCGCAAGATGTGGATAAATATTAAGGAGAGACTGGGATGGCGTTAAGAGGATCTTTTAGGAATATGGCAAAGGATTTATATTGCCGGTTGGGCATACCAGGGTCTTTATTGCGCCTGGCAGGTTTTTCAAAGCAGCCAAGACTTTTTATATTTACATATCACAGGGTGAGTGGAGTTTCAGAAAATAGCCCGTATCTTGCCGTGCCAAGCGATGCATTTGAAAAGCACATGAGCTTTATAAAGGATAATTTTAAATTAGTGTCTCTTTCGGAAGGTGTAGAAATTTTGTCTAAAGATACCTCAGGCGGCATGTATGCTGCCATAACTTTTGATGATGGCTATATGGATAATTATGTTCACGCATTCCCTATACTAAAGAAACATAGAGTGCCTGCCACTATCTTTCTTACCACTGATTTTATCGGCAAGGAGAATCTTTTCTGGTGGGACAGGGTTTTTAATGTAGTATCGTTGACTGAGCATGACACCATCAATGTTAGTCTGGATTCTAATGTTCTTGAATTTCGATTAAATGGCCAGGATAGAGAAGAGGTAACAGATAACATAAATGAGATTCTATTAGAAAGAAAAGAGTCTGAGATAGAATTTCTTGTCCAGGGGTTAGAAGCAAGATACCTTAACGATAAAGATCTAAAGCCTTGTTCTATGCTTGGCTGGGATGAGGCCAGGAAGATGTGCGGTGGGCTTATAAATTTCGGGTCACATACAAAGACGCATCGAAATCTCTGTTTATTGAATGATGTCGAGGCGCTCGAAGAACTGACAGGCTCGAAAAAGAAGATAGAACAGGAATTGGGCGTAGAGGTTAATGAATTCTGTTATCCTTACGGATTGTTAGATAAGAGGATTAAGGATCTTACCTGCCAGGCTGGTTTCGAATACGCGAGGACTGCATCGCAGGGATCCAATAGCAGGGGTACAGACAGGTTTTTATTGAATTATATCGGAGTAGGGTCTCTTTTAAGGACAGATTTTCTCGCGGCTCGGGTTTCATCGAATTTGTTTAAGACCGGAAAAGGAGTCATAGCATGAATATCTTTACCACTGGATTTTACATAAATAGCCCAATATGGATGCAGGAGTGCATGCTTTCTCTGCGCGGTCTTAAGTTTAGATTGCTAAGGCAAGGCAAAATGTTTCGCAGGTTGGTATCTGAGCTGGAAAAGAGCCAGTACTATTCGGAGCAGGAGCTGAGGAGTCTGCAGAATGAAAAGTTCAGGATCATCATAAAGCATTCATATGAAAACGTCCCGTATTACAGGAGACTTTTTAAGAAACTTAATCTGACGCCGGAGGATTTTAAGGATGCGTCTGATATCTCCAAGCTTCCCCTGATCAGTAAGTCTGATGTAAAGGGGGATCCAGAGGATTTTCTGGCGAAAAACACAAATAAACTTTTCATGAGGACTGTTTTTACGAGCGGGTCAACAGGGTCACCTTTAAAGATCTTTAGAGACATGCATTTGATAAATTTTGAAAATGCCATACTCGCCAGGCAATACAGGTGGGCAGGATTTAATCCCGGGGATAAAAAAGTAATCATACGTTCCAGCCCAATAGTACCTGCGGGTGTAAAAAAACCGCCTTTCTGGAGGCGTGATGTTTTTCAGAATAGTTTATGCGCCTCATCATACCATCTTTCAAAAGAGAATATAGATTCTTACGCAAGAGAGATCTTAAGATACAGCTCGGATGCCCTGGAGACAGTGCCGTCGCAGGCTTATATACTGGCCAAGCTCGCTTTTCTTAAAGGCGCGGAGCTGAATTTTAAACACATATTTACCTCTTCAGAGGTGCTTATGCCTGAAAAGAAAGTATTTATAGAAAAGCAGTTCAAGGGCAGGGTGTTTGATCATTATGGGACAGCTGAACGTGTTTCTGCTATAGGCATGTGCGAAAAAGGGACTTATCACGTGTATTCTGACTATTCCATAACAGAGTTTTTGCCTGTTCCTGGCAGAAAAGGCCAATTCGAGATAGTAGGAAGCACTCTAAACAGTTTTGCGATGCCGCTTTTTAGATACAAGACAGGGGATATTGTGACGATGCCTTCCGCTAAAACATGTTCCTGCGGAAGAAATTTTCCGATCATTGGATCAATAGAAGGCAGAAATACAGACCAGTTTTTCATAACAAAGGACGGCCGCATGATATCACTTTTTTGCTCAATTTTTTCAACGGATCTGAAGGATGTTATTGAGGCGCAGTTTATCCAGGAAGACCTGGATAAACTTAAAGTAAAACTGGTAGCCGGCGATAGATACGACTCGTCAGACGAAGCTTTAATAAAAACTAATATCAAAAACTATCTTGGAAAAAATGTAATAGTAGATATAGAAAAAGTCGATTCTGTGCCAAGGACAAACGGAGGAAAATTCAAACAGTTTATATCAAAGATAAAAGAAAAGGAGTTTTGAGATGAAAAAGTTAAATTCCGATCATGAGGCGCTGTTTTACGAGAAGCTGTCGAATAACAGGGTCCAGTGCGGCTTGTGCCCGAGAAGATGTTTGATAGACGAAGGCGGGAAAGGATTCTGCAAGGTCAGGATGAATAAAAAAGGTACGCTTTACGCCATTAGTTATGGGCGCGCAGTGCATATAGCAGAGGAGGTCATGGAGACCGAGGCGGTTTTTCATCTTGAGCCCGGAAGCCGCATACTTTCTCTCGGGAATGTAGGCTGTAATCTCTCGTGCCTGTATTGTCAAAATTGGAGATTTTCCCAGATAGAACATCTGGATGAAAATGTAATTTTTAGCTATACGCCTGAGCAGGTAGTGAAAACCGCGCTGGAAAAGGGCATCAAGGTGCTTTCATGGACATATAACGACCCTGTTGTATGGTTTGAATTTGTCATGGATACAGCCAGGCTGGCCAGGAAACACGGCATTAGCAACCTTTTTAAGTCAGCCATGTTCATAAATCCGGAGCCCCTTGAGAAGTTGATGGATGTGATAGATATTTTTAGTGTTTCAGTAAAAAGTCTGGACCCAAAATTTTACAGAGAGTTTACCGGGGGCTGGATGGATCCGGTGCTTAGCGCCGTGAAACAGATTTTTAATGCAGGCAGGCATCACATAGAAATAAGCAATCTTGTAGTCACCGGCGCAAATGACAGTGAAAAGGATTATCTGGAATTTATTAATTGGGTCAAGAAAGACCTTTCCGTGGACATCCCGCTTCATTTTGTGCGTTTTCACCCAAATTATAAATATACGCACGTGACCCGCCCTTCTATAGAGACTCTTGAGAAGGCGGAAAAATTAGCAAAGGCTGCCGGCATAAAACACTGTTATCTCGGCAATGTATTTATGCACGAAGACGCTAATACATACTGCAGTAATTGCAAGAACTTACTCGTTGAAAGAAGGGGATTGAACTCAGACGCGGTTGGCTTAAAGGTTTCAAATAGTGGTTATATATGCAGTAAATGTAAGTCTGGTACGCCGATAAAGAGGCTAAATGTAAAGGAGGGTACTCATGGGATCGCTAAGGCATAAATGGGGCAAGGATGTATGGTTGTTGCATCTTGAAGCGGACAACAATAACGGAGGCGTTAAATCCATTGTCTATTCTCATGTTACTTATAATGGCAATGGCGGTTTAAATGGGCCCAAAACCACTGTCTCTGTAAAATCAGGCGAGAGCCGCAGACTGATAGTATCCAAAAACAGCATTGATGAAGTGGGAGTGGATATCGGGTTTGAAAAAGGGCTTAAAGTAAAGGTCTTCAGGCTTCAGGACAGGGCTTATCTGCCCGGGAATTCTGATATAGTCTTTTCAAGCGAGGGCACATTAAATTGAAAAAAATAACTTTTCTTAATTCAACTTTGAATATTGGCGGGGCTGAAAAGCTAGGCTATGAGATAGCGCAAGGTCTTGATAAGACCAGATTTAGCGTTAAATCAATTTGTCTTTATGGGCCGGGTGTTATTGGAGAAAGGCTTGTCTCAGAAGGCATGGTTCTTACACATAGCCTCATGCGCAACAAATACGATTTTTTAGCTATTTTTAGATTAATAAAGATACTGAGGAAAGAAAAGATAGACGTGCTGCATCTTGAGAGTTCGCCATTGGTTTTATTTTTGGGATTCATATGCGGCAGGATAGCCAGGATTCCGCGTATTTCTACAACGATCCATACCATGAGAAAACCAGAAGCGTGGAAGAGATATAAATCAGGCATTATAAATAAATTGATATTGCGCAGGTTAGACAGAATAAGCGTGCCTTCAAAGATTAAATACGATTCCCTTATAAAAGAGTATGGACTTGACCAGAAAAAGCTCGAGCTGATCCAAAACGGCATAGATATAAAGAAGTTTGACAGGCTGAAAAAGGCCAATGGGTTAAAAAAGGAATTAGGCATCTCGCGCGATAAGAAGATCATAGGTATGGTAGGAAGATTAGTGAATGAAAAGGCGCATGATGTTTTTCTAAAAGCAGCGGGGTATATTATCGAATCCGAGCCGGATGTAAAATTTTTGATCATAGGAGACGGCAAAGAAAAGAAGGAACTGAAGGCGTTAGCGGATAACCTGGGCATTTCAAAAGACGTGATATTTTTTGGCAAAGGTACGCAGGATATCCCGGGACTTATTTCTATATTTGACGTAGCAGTGCTTTCCTCAAGAATGGAATTGTTTCCCCTGGTGTTATTGGAATACATGGCGGCATCCAAACCTATAGTAGCGACAAGGGTAGGCGGAAATCCTGAGATCATCACGCATGGCGAGTCAGGGATCATTGTGCCGCCTGAGGATCCAAAGGCCCTTGCGGAGAATGTCATCGCGCTATTAAAGGACAAGGACAGGGGCCGCAATATGGCAGCTCTCGCGAGAAAGAGGGTTAAGCAGGAATTTTCTCTGGAGAAGATGATAGAGAGAATGGAGAGATTTTTCCTGAATCCTTTGCCGGGACCTTTTAAAACTCACATAATCATGGCAGGCCCAGGCCTTTCAGTGAAAGGCGGGATATCATCTTTTGCGAAAAATTATCTGAGCTCACAATCGCCGGAAGGCTTGAGAATAACATATCACGCGACAACAATAGACGGCAGTAAAGCGCTCAAGATCTTTTTCTTTGTAAAAAGCCTTTTGACGTTTGTCGCTAAATTAGTTTTTGACAGGACCATAAAGATAATCCATATCTGCAGCGCCTCAAGAGGCAGTTTTTACAGAAAAGCTATCATATTGATCTTATCCAAGCTTTTTAAGAAGGCTACTGTATTTCATATACATGGCGGAGGTTTTCATTTGTTCCACAACAGGGGGACTGCCCTAAGAAGATTTTTCGTAAGAAAGATATTGGCTGTAACTGATTCCATAATAGTCTTGTCAGAGTCATGTCGTTTAGATATTGAAGGGATCACAGAGAATAGAAATATAAAGGTGATACCTAATCCCATAGACACATCTGATTTTGTGTCGATCAGAGGCAGTAGAGATCATTCCAATCTGAATGTTTTTACCGCAGGCAGGCTTTACTGGCTCAAAGGCACATATGACATATTGGACATAATTCCGCGCGTCTTAAAAGAGGTGCCTGGCGTGAAGTTTTGCTTTGCGGGAGATGGGGACGTGGAAAAGGTCAGGCAGATCGTCAGGGATAAGGGAATAGAAAAGAACGTATTTTTGCCAGGCTGGCTTGATAAGGATGGATTAGTAAAGAGGCTTCAAGACTCCAGTATATTTTTACTGCCTTCATATACCGAAGGGCTTCCCGTGGCTATGCTTGAGGCAATGGCCTCAGGGTTGCCTGTAGTTTCTACAAGAGTAGGCGGTATACCTGAGCTGGTAGAGGATGGCGTGAATGGATTTTTAGTAGAACCCGGGGAAAAGCAAAAACTGGGGGATAAGATCATAGAGTTACTAAAGGACGCGGATCTAAGGGATAAGATGAGTAAGAATAATACGGATAAGATAGATTCACTGTTCAGATTGGACCGTATAGTAGGTAAATTCTACGAAGAATACGACCGCTTGATCAAGCACTTGGTGGGGGGGGGGCCCCCCGCCACCAAGTGCTTCACCAGGTAAGTTGGGATGGTATGTTAAGAGGTTGTCGTGTATGTCTATTCCTGAGGTTATTCACAGGATAGGCAGGATGATACAGGTTGAGGTAAAGAGGTCTTCTGGAGTTAAGGTAAATTTAGACAGGCTTTTGAAGAAGGAGATTACGCCGCGCATATTTTATTTTGAATACGATAAGGCGGTAATGGAATTTTCAAGGCTTTTCCCTGACAGATTAAAGGATATTGTCAGAGAAGCTGATAAGATTTGCGCTCATAAGTTTAAGATATTTAATTTAGATTGGGATGCCGGTAAGGACATAGATTGGCATAAAGATATTTTTACAGGCAAAACATGGCCTTTGGCCTACCATGCGGATATAGATTTTAGAAATGACCATGATTCCAAGGAGATACGGTTTATATGGGAATTAAACAGGCACCAGCATCTTGTAACATTGGCCAAGGCATATTTTTTGACAAAGGATGAAAAATATAAAAAAGAGGCAAAGGACCAGATCTTTTCATGGATAAGGCAGAACCCTCCCTATAAAGGAGTTAACTGGACAAGCGCGCTTGAGTCGAGTTTGAGATTGATATCATGGTCCTGGGTTTGTAAGTTTATAGAGCCGGGGGGAGGCAGGTATAAATTTTTTAAATCAGTATATCAACAGGCTGAATTTATAGAGCATAATCTTTCTAAATATTCATCTGCGAATAATCATCTGATAGGCGAGGCGTGCGGCTTAATAATTACAGCGTTAAGTTTTCCGGAATTTAAGGATTCTGACAGGTGGCTGGATAAAGGTAAATCTATATTGTTCAGGGAGATACTGGGGCAAGTGCATACTGATGGAGTCGCAAAGGAACAGGCGTTTCATTATCAGGGATTTATTATGGAATTTTTTACGCTCGCAGTACAGCTCCTGATAAGAAACAATATAGAAATCCCCAAGGAGGTCATGGACAGGTTTTTTTCTATGTCGGAATTTGTGATGAATATCATTGATTCTAAAGGCAAGGTACCTCTTGTTGGAGATTCTGACGATGGAAGGGCTGTAAGATTGTCCAGTAGCGAGGACTTCAGCCTGTTTAAATCCATTTTGACCAGCGCTTGTATTTTATCTCAGAGGGGTGATTTCAAAAACAAGGGCAGTGCTTTTGGCGAAGAGCATTTTTGGATTTTCGGGGTCAATGGGCATAAGGTTTACAGGTCTGTCAGGGTGAAAAAGCCAAAACTGCGTTCAAGACTTTTTGAAAAAGGCGGCTATGCTGTTTTTAGAAATGGCAGAGACGAAGTTCTTTTGATGGATTGCGGAGAACTGGGTTACAGGTCAATAGCGGCTCATGGCCATGCGGATCTTTTGAGTGTGACGCTGGTTGCCAGCGGCGCAGAGCTCTTAGTGGATCCTGGAACTTATTTATATCATACGGGAGGCGCGTGGAGGGACTATTTTAGGGGCACAAGGGCCCATAATACAGTTACGCTGGACGATAATAATCAGTCAGAGATAACAGGCCCTTTTATGTGGGGCAGAAGGCCTTTACCCAGAATAGAGAAGTGGAAAAGTTCCGAAAACGTGGATTATATATCCGCCGCGTATAAAAATTCCAAGATCGGACACAGAAGGACCATTTGTTTTGACAAAAAGAAAGGGCTCTGGCGCATAGAGGATTTTTTGAATACATCCGGGCAGAGCGCGGTAAAGCAGTATTTTCACTTGCATCCGGCAGCAAAGATCAGGCTATTGAATTCCCATGTGATCGAGGTAGAGAATCAAGGGGTATATTTGTACATAACATTGGATAGCAGTTTGACAGTTGATATAAAAAAGGGCAGGTTGGATCCTATTCTGGGCTGGAGCTCGGATATATTCGGCACGAAAGTAGAGAGCCCGACGCTTGTCAATACAGCTGTTATAAACAGCTCTGGAAAATTCACAACGCTTTTGCGCGTCTCAAATAGAAAGTTATCGAGGGCAGAAATATGAAGAAAAAAAAGACTTTAAGCGTATTTGGGCTTGGATATGTAGGCGTGGTCACGGCAGCTTGTCTGGCCGAACAGGGTTATCGTATCATAGGAGTTGATGTCAGCAGGAAAAAGCTGGACCTTATAAACAAAGGCAAGAGCCCTATTGTTGAGAAAGGCATTGACGGCCTTGTATCTAAGACAGTTAAGGCAAAGAGGTTTTGCGTAACTGACTCCGCGATGTACGCGGTATCAAATAGCGAAGTTTCAATAGTGTGCGTTGGCACTCCTTCTATGGAAAACGGCGCAATAGAACTTTCGCATCTTAAAAATGTCTCAAGAGAGATAGGATATGCCCTAAAGGGACTGCGAAGATATCATATAGTAGTCATAAGAAGCACTATGATGCCGGGCACAACAGAAGAGGTCGTTATTCCTATTATAGAAAAGGCCTCGTCTAAAAAGGCGTTTAAGGATTTTGGCGTGCTGGTCAATCCTGAATTCATGAGAGAGGGCAATTCCATAGAGGATTTTTATGCTCCGGCAAAGGTGATAATAGGGAGCAGGAAAAAGCAGGATGAGAAAATCATGCGCTTGATCTATGATTTTGTTAAAGCGCCTGTTATCTCAACAGATTTCAGGACAGCGGAATTTTCAAAATATCTGGACAATGTTTTTCACGGTCTAAAGATCGTATTTGCTAATGAGATCGGGGCTTTTTCCGAGAGATTCGGCCTGGATGGAAAAAAGGCCATGGAGATACTGTGCATGGATAAAAAGTCAAATATATCAGGCAGGTATCTTCAGCCCGGGTTTGCCTTTGGAGGATCGTGTCTTCCAAAGGATCTAAAGGCAGTCTTGCATAAGACAAAGACAGGGGAACTGGATCTACCGCTTCTGGAATCTATCATGAGGAGCAATGGCTTGACTATCAAGAGGGCATTCGAGGGGATTAAAAAGACAGGCAAGAAAAAGGTCGCGATGCTGGGCCTGAGCTTTAAACCCGGGACAGATGATCTAAGAGAGAGTCAGATGGTCAGATTGGCGGAGCTTTTAATAGGCAAGGGCTATAAGTTGAAGATATACGATAAAAATGTATCTCTTGCGGCATTGATGGGCGCAAACAAGGCTTACATAGAAAATGAGATACCGCACATAGCATCACTTTTATGTGGATCCATTGACGAGGTAATAAGGACTTCAGAGGTGATCGTGGTAGGGCATTCCGCGAAGGAGTTCAGGAAAGCCATAAAGAAAATAAAAAAGAACCAGGTTTTAATAGACCTAACATAATTACCTCTCCGACCTCGTAGGTCGACCTACGAGGTCGACCTACGAGGTCGGAGAGGTGAAAGAGGGATATGAAGACAAAGGTCGCGATTTATAAACAGCATAGTTTGCGTTATTCAAACAGGCCGCCGTATTCTCCGCCGGCAATATTTCCGGAATACCCTTTTGAAGATAAGAGGGTTGACGCAGAGAATGAGGCATATTTTTCGTTAAGGGAGTTATTTAAGATGTTAGATCTTGATTCTGAGAATTTTGGAAAAAAGCACTGGAATCCTCTTTCTTTTCTCGTGTCGCCGGGTCAAACAGTGCTTTTGAAGCCAAACCTCATGAGACACTTTGCTGACAAGGGAGCTACGAATAAGTTGATCACGCATGGCTCTATAATCAGGGCAATCGCGGATTATGTATATATTGCCTTAAAGGGCAAAGGAAGGATTATTATTGCTGATGGCCCTATGGACGAGGGAGATTTCGGAAAGATTCGCAGGATCGCGGGCCTGGATAAGATAGAAAGATTCTATAGTGAAAGCGCTGATTTTGATATCGAGGTATATGACTTGAGACAGGAACAGGTATTCAAGAAAGGCAATGAGATTATCCGCAGGATAAAACTACCCGGTGATCCTGCAGGCTATACGGCTGTTGACTTGTCCAAAGAGAGCAAGTTTAAAAACGATTCGCTGGACTATACGACGTTCAAGGGAAGCGAATGCATAAGTTCTATTATGAATGCCCACCACAATGATAAGAAGAACGAATATCTTATATCCAATACATTGCTCAATGCAGATGTGGTAATCAACATTCCCAAGCTCAAGACACATAACAAGGCCGGAGTTACACTGGCTCTTAAAAATATGGTAGGCATTACAGGAGATAGAAATTGGCTACCGCATTTTAAATACGTTTCATCAAAATCTCCCTGTACGGACGCGTTGTCCGGACACCGCGTCCGTACAGGTTATGGACAGCTTACGAAGTTGACCAATAAAGGGGTTATGAAATATCTCAAGGATAAGATAAAAGAAGTGAGAGGCCTAAGGGATTCTGATATAAAAAAGGGCAACTGGTATGGAAATGATATTATCTGGAGGACGATCTTAGATCTATTACAAATAGTTATGTATGCGGATAAAAAAGGCAAGGTCCGTGAAAAAGCACAGCGCAAGAGTTTTTTTATTGTGGACGGCATAGTCGGAGGAGAAGGAGATGGCCCTATGAATCCTGATCCAAAGCCGTGCGGTGTTTTAATCGCTGGTTTTGACGGTCCATGCGTAGATATGGCAGCAGCCAGGCTTATGGGATTCGATCCTATGCGCATCCCGCAATTAAAAAACTCTTCAAGCAATGATAGCAATAACGTGTACAAGGACATAAAGGCTGTATCTAATTTACGCGATTGGAATGGATTTTTATCTCAGTTTAAAGGCAGGTGCCTGGGTTTTAAGCCATTTTATGGATGGAGGCATCATATAGAGGTAAGAGATGGCGAGTAAAAGCGTTTTAATAATAGTAGAGAATCTATCCGTACCTTTTGACAGGCGCGTGTGGCTGGAAGCAAGGGCGTTAAAAGAGGACGGGCATGGCGTCAGTGTTATTTGCCCCAGGGCCAAAGAAGATAAAGGCTTTGAAATACTCGAAGGCATAAATATATACAGGTATAAGCCTGCCCCGGATACAAAGGGATTTTTAAGCTACGTGTTCGAATTTTCGTATTGTTTTGCCATGACATTTTTATTGAGCGCATGGATAGCCGTCAGGCATGGCTTTGACATAATCCACGCGTGCAATCCGCCGGATACATTTTTTGTAATAGGACTGTTTTATAAGTTATTTGGAAAGAAGTTCTATTTTGACCAGCATGATCTTTGCCCTGAGGTATATCTTGCGAAATACGGCATAAATAAAAAGGATTTTCTTTATAAGGCCCTTCTTATGCTGGAATTCCTGACGTATAAAACAGCGGATAAGGTCATTGTTACGAATAATTCTTACAGGCAGCTAGCTATAGCGAGGGGAAAGCTGAATCCTGAAAAGGTAGTCGTGGTCAGGACATCTCCTGAATTAGAAAGATTTAAAAAGACTCCTTCTGACGCGGCGCTTCGCCGCGGAAAAAAATTTCTTGTTTCTTATCTTGGCGTCATGGCCCCCCAGGATGGCGTGGATTATCTTTTGGTCGCTATACACATCATTGTAAATAAGTATAAACGCGACGATATAATGTTTACTTTAATAGGGAGCGGAGATTCTATCAAGGATTTAAAGAATCTGAAAGAGGAGTTAGAGCTTGATAACGCTGTTTTGTTTACCGGCAGGATCCCCGACGAAGAACTTTTTAAGTATTTGTCTACTTCTGATGTATGTGTCGCGCCGGATCCAAAAAGCCCTTTAAATGATAAATCTACCATGAATAAGATCCTGGAATATATGGCAATGGAAAGGCCAATAGTTTCTTTTGATTTAAAGGAATCCAGGTATTCAGCCGGTGATGCCGCGTTATATGCCAGGCCGAATAATATTGAAGAGTTTGCCAAAAATATTATCGAACTGGTAGATGATGCGCGGCGCAGAGAGAAGATGGGAAGGGCCGGTTATGAGCGTCTCAAGGGTGAACTTTCATGGGAATATAACAAGAAAAGGTTAATAGATGCGTATAGAGGATCTATCTAAGAAAATAATAGCAGGCGCGCTTTTGGCATCGTTCGCGTTTTTTCCTGTGGACCTGTTCAAGGGAAAAGAAGAGGATTGGTTCCCTTTCCATATCCCATGGAATTACTGCGAAGACTCCAGGCTGGATTTTAGTTTCCTGCTGGACTCGCCCGCAGGGAAACATGGTTTTTTAACGGTAAAGGACGGACATTTTTATTTCGAAGACGGGAAAAGGGCGAGATTCTGGGGGGTAAATATACATTCTGACACGGCGTGTTTTCCTACGCGTAAACAGGCGGAGGATGTCTCAAAGAGGCTTGCCCAGCTGGGCTGTAACATAGTGAGGATGCATTTTCTCGACAATGAAGAGCCGCATGGGGTAATAGAATCGCATCGCAATGACTCGCAGCATCTTTCAGGGTCGCAGATGGATAGGCTGGATTATTTCATTTATCAATTGAAGCGGAACGGCATATATGTATGTTTTGACGTATTGGGTCTAGGGGTCAGGGCATTCAAGAAAGATGACATGCTGCCTGAATTAAAAGGTATGCCTAGGGGCGCGAGAGGGATCTCGTTTTTCAATAAACGCATTATAGAATTGAGCAAACAATTTGCGTTTGATTTTTTGAGCCATGTAAATCCGTACACAGGAGTTAATTATCTGGACGATCCGGCAATTGCCTTTGTAGAGATGACCAATGAGAATTCTCTCTTTTTTAAAAGCTGCAGGGATTTTCCGGCTTACTACGAGAATGAGATAGAGGGTTTATGGAAAAAATGGCTTGCTGGTAAGGACAGGGACGGAGACAGCAAAGTGGGCTATTGGGGCGATGACAGGGAATTTTTATATGAACTTACGGATCAATATCAGAGGGATATGCATGAGTATCTTCGCTCCATAGGTGTGAAGGTCCCAATAGGGGCTTCGAATTTACCATACGACAATCTGATGCTACTGGCGGATACTCGCATGGATTTTTCCGATATTCACGTGTACTGGGATCTATGTGATTCCATGGATAAGATACACAACAGGTCCCTTGTGAAACAGAGCCATACAAATCCCAGGACAATAGTCAATACAATAGGCATAGCAAAGGTCGCTAAAAAACCCCTGGTATCTACTGAATGGGGAAGTAATTGGCCCAATGAATGGAGATCGGTCGATATGCTGAGCACAGCGTCTTATGCGGCTTTGAACGATTGGGACGCATTGTTTTTATATTCCTATAATGGCGGTTATGTCTCTAACTGGGATAATCTTGAAAACAGGCTTTATTTTGGCACGGTAGTGTTTAATGATCCGGCAAAGATGGGGCTTTTTTCATTGACCGCGCTTATGTTCTTAAGGAACGACATACAAAAATCGTCAAAGGTGTATACGGTGCGTTATCCCGTAGAGCTGCTATTTAAGATGGATGATGAGTGGGCCGATAGATCAAGATTGGCAGGCGCGGCGTATACAGCCAGAGTTGAAAAAATATTTTACAAAAATAATGAAGGCGGCCCAGAGGCTGAAGTCGACTATCCCGATTTTAAGGAGTTGTCGAGCAAGGACGGGAAGGTAGTTTCCGACACGGGCCAGATTATCAGGGATTTCAAAAAAGGCGTTTTTATGCTAAAAGCTCCGAGGGTATTTTCTTTTTCAGGATTTTTGTCAGGGGAGCGAGATGAGGGGTTTCAGGGCGTAAGATTTTCTACAGATGAGGATTTCGCAACTTTTACGGTTATTTCCATGGATGATAAAGATATATCTGTATCCAAGCGGCTTTTACTGGCTGTAGTCGGACGCGCTCAAAACAAAGACCAGAAACTCGCTCCGCATATCACTAAACGTCCGGACGATCTTCGCAGGGACGTATATATATTAAATAAGGGGAAAAAGCCGATAATAATAGAAGATATAGCAGGGAATATTTTTATGGAAAAGACCAGGAAAGATAAAGGATTAATGGTGTTTTCTCTGGATGAGAAGGGGCGCAGGAAAGAAGCTGTTCCTGTCAAGATTGAGCGCGGCGGCTATAGCTTTGATATCTCTGGCGCTTACCAGACTATTTATTATGAAATCATAAGGATGTAACTATGTTAAGGGAGAAGGATCAACTTTTTAGAAGATTATTAATGCTGTCAGATGCGGCCATGATCTGTGTCTCATTTTTTGTCGCTTATGTATTTAGACAGAATATAGAGATACTGGGGCAACTCTATTCTCTGTCTAAATATTTTAACATATTGGCCCTGGTCTTGTTTTCATGGATAATCGCATTGCGTTACACAGGTCTTTATGAATCGTTAAGGAGAGAGAATCTATTCGGGATAACGCGCCGTATAATAAAAAGCGCTTTTTTTGTCATGGTAGTATCTATAGGCGCGATATTTATATTTAAGATGGAATTCATAAGCAGGACCTTTATATTGGCCCTGCTTTTTGTGACGAGTTTATTTTTGGTATTCGAGAGATGGTTCGTGGCATCCTGCTTGAGAACTTTCAGGAAGAAAGGTTATAACTTTAGAAATATTTTGGTAGTGGGCACAGGGCCCAGGGCGGAGAATTTTATAGGACTTGTTCACAAGCATGATGAATGGGGCCTTAGGATTATCGGCATAATAGACGCTGAAAAAAAGATGCTGGGAAAGACTATAGCCGGGGAAAAGGTGATAGGGCTTCTAAAGGATATACCAAAGATACTTATTGAGAACGTAGTGGATGAGGCAATGTTTATAATACCCAGGAAGTGGATACCTTTTATAGAAGAGAGTCTTTTGGCCTGCGAGGTGCAGGGCGTTAAGACAAATCTTGCCGCTGATTTTTTTAATATGAAGATATCGAGCTGGAGCTCCGGAGAGGTCGGAGGCGTGCCTACTCTGGGGTTTAACACAACAGTTGGCGAAGAATGGCAATTGTTAGTTAAGAGGTTATCTGATATACTATTATCGTTAGCAGGCATAGTGATTACCCTGCCTATTTTGATAGGAACGGGCATCGCTATAAAGATTCTTTCGCGGGGCCCCGCGATATTTAAACAAACAAGAAGCGGCCTCAATGGCAGGCGGTTTGTGATGTATAAATTCAGGACCATGGTGGAAGGCGCGGAGAATGGGTTAGACAAACTTCGCACCCATAATGAAATGGACGGGCCTGTATTTAAGATGAACAGGGATCCGAGGGTTACTGGATTCGGAAAGTTTTTACGCAGGAGCAGTATAGATGAATTGCCGCAGCTTTTTAATGTGCTGAAGGGCGAGATGTCTATAGTAGGGCCGAGACCGCCTATACCATCAGAAGTGGAGAATTACCAGATTTGGCAGAGGAGACGTCTTAGCATGAAGCCAGGGCTTACTTGCTTATGGCAGATAAATGGACGCAATAATGTAGACTTTGAGGAATGGATGAAGCTGGATTTAAAATATATAGATAATTGGTCATTGGCGTTGGATCTAAAGATTTTGTTAAAAACAGTACCCGCTGTCCTGTTTTCAATAGGCGCGAGGTAACGGAGGTCTGTATGGGAAGGATATTTTCAATAGTTTTGGTTCTTTGTTTTATCTTATCAGGTTGTTCAAGCCTTCTTAGCGAAGGGGATAAGCGTGTAGTCGCGCAGGTAGATAAATACAAGATGAACGTAGAGGATCTGAAATATGAATTAGAAAACATCCCTCATGATGAAACGGAGTGGCTAAATACAAAAAAAGGCAGGATGGAATATATAGACAGATTGCTGGAAAAAGAGATGCTTCTCCAGGAGGCGCAGCGCCAGGGCCTGGACAGGAAAAAGGATTTTATGAAGAGCATTGAGAGTCATTGGGAGCAGGCGCTTTTAAGGCTTTTGCTTGAGAAAAAGAGCAAGGAGATCTCAAGCCTGATCCATGTCTATGATAATGAGATAGAGGAATATTACAGGGAAAGCGGCGAGGATTTGCCTCTTTCAAAGGTTCGAGGTGATATAAAAAGGGCTATTAGGCAAGGAAAAGAAACAGAGGCAATGATGATATGGATAAAGAAATTGAGAGGAAAAACATATATAAAGATAAACGATAAACTTCTGGAAGAGGTGTTATCCAGCAGATAAAAGGAGGGTGTCATGGCGAAATATAAGCGCAGGCATTATTTTATAAACAAGGGCTTTCAGTCAGAGTTTATATTGAAATTTTGTATATTGGTAGCAGTCGGGTGCGTGCTATTTGGGGTAATTTTATACGCATTTTCCAGTCATACGCTTACTACGTCTTTCGAAAATTCAAGGCTGGTAGTAAAGAGCACAGCTGATTATATACTGCCTGGTTTGCTATTTGGAGGGCTTATAGTGGGCTTACTCTTGGCAATAGCGGCAAGTATCGTAGTACTTTTCATGACACATCGGCTGGCAGGACCCATGTACAGGTTTGAAAAATATGCTCAGAAGATCGGGAATGGCGAACTAGCGCCTGATTTGAGGATAAGGGAGAAAGACCAGTTTCAGAGCCTTGTCAGCGCTTTTAACAATATGACCCAGGGCCTTAGTGTCGGGCTTTTAAAGGTGGTCGGTGTTTCAGAAAAACTGGACAATTTGATCGAAGAACTTACAGACAGCTCAAACAAGGAGCTATTGTTGAAAGAGGACATAAAGAAGATAGTTTCTGAATTAAAGAAGGATAAAAAGGATCTCAATAAAGCGCTTTCGTATTTCAAGATAAGTCATTAATTTACCCAAGGGCTGATATGAAAATTAAAATAGGTATTATTTTAATTATCGCATGTTTCGCGCTTAATGCCGCGGATTTTGCTTATTCGCAAGAGAAGGAATGGAATATATTTTCGACTAGATTTTGCGATGTATTCTATGAAAAGGATGTAAATTTAAAATTAGTGAACAGGCGTATTAATCTCAGGTTTTCTGATTTTTACAACCCCCGCAGTTACAGGGAAAAAGCAGATCTATCAATGGAGGAGGTCCTGTCTGACAAATTTGATGCCGTGTTTATGAAAGTAGAAGAAATACTAGATATGTTTCCTTCCAAGGTACACGTAGCTATCCATATTTACAAGACAAAACATGGCTTGAATGAGGCATACGAAGGCATATTTGGTCAATCAAATACAGCAGAGTCGTTTTATGTTTACAAGACCAACACCATTTACACCACAGAACGCGCAATAAGGGAAGGCCTTCTCGCCCACGAGATGGCCCATTGCATAGTAGACCACTACTTTGTAATTTTACCGCCTAGAAAAGTCCAGGAAATGCTCGCGGTTTACGCAGACATTCATCTAAAAGATTAGTAAGATTTTACTTGCAAAAACACCGGATATATGTTATACTTATATAAGCATTTAAAAAGTATTAAGGTTTCCTTTTGGCAGTGTCAGAAGTGTAATCTTAATCAGGGGGGATATATGAGAAAGATAGTATCTATAATAATAGTATTTAGCATGCTAACGATTGCCTCTGCGATGGCTAAACAAGATGCAGATGTGTGCCGGGTTAGATGCAGGGTTGATGAGGGAGTTATATGCCTTGAGAGAGACCCTTGCGCGCCTGATAATGAGTATTTATTGGAGGCTGCAAAGAATTGCAGGGAGGAAGCTATTGCTAAGTATATGCCTATTACGAAGTTGTTATTCGTGGACATCCTGTCACAGGTCATACGGCTGGACAAGGAATTTGCCCAGAATGTAGACAGGCTGAGCGATGAAGAGAGGTATATCTTAAAGGCAGAGCTCTTGAAGAATAAAGGCATAGATATATTTGCCGGTACCAAACCTTTGTCTCCTCTTACAAGAGAAGAGATGGCCCTGGTATTAAAGAATATAACCGTAGAAAAATATTTGGGGCTTTCAAGCGGCCTGCCAAACCAGATGTTTGATCTAAAGAACGATGAGTTTATCGTGTATGACGTTGAAGTATATGTGGACGAAGGAAAAGGTTTTGAGCTATGGGAAAGAAAAAAGACGTTTGAGAAAAGTGAATCCAATGCAAAACAATATGTCGCAAAGCTTGATTCCTGTGATGACGCAATGGCGGCATTCGGCGATAATGAAAAAGGTAAGATCCCTGAAGCAGGTTCGAGAATAAAAGTAGTGTATAAGTTCTTTGGCAGGGATGACGAGATGGTGACAGAGTGCGAGGTAGCAATGCTTATGTCTGATCCGGATGTGGCAAGGGCATTAAAAGATAAATACAATCCTTCAAGGATGCTTACAAAAGCAAATTTTGTAGACCTTCTTATAAAGATAAGGCATATAGAGAACAATCTGCCAAGGAATTATGTCGTACTTACGGAAAACGAGATATATAGACTTCAGACTGAGACACTCAAGAAGTATGGCATTGATATATTTGTGGGCACTGACCCGAGTGAGTTATTGACTCGCGAGGAGCTGGCCAGGGTCTTGTACGATTCTCCTGTGCAAGAGATTGTCGGTATAAGTAATGGCAGTCAGGGCCAGAGTTTTGAGCTCAAGAATGCCGGTTTTGTCATATATGATTTACATGCTTATGTAGATGAAGGATCCGGGTATGAAGAGTGGTACAAGAAAGAGACTTTTTTAGAGAGCGCTTTGCTGGACAAGGATTATGTAGTCAAGCTCGACTCAGGAAATTACGCGAGCGTTTATTTCGGAGACAATAAAAAAGGCAAGATCCCGACAGCAAGTTCTCCTATAAAGGTGACTTATAGGCTCTATGCCCCTGTCGCAATGGTTACAGAAGATGATATTATCTGCGTGTTGGGCAGGATAGTGCCTGTAGCCGAGACATATATTCCACCTATGCCTCCACCTGAATTTCCGCCGCCTACCGACGGATATGATGATCCTGCTTCGCACTTATGAAGAGAGCGTGGTTGATTCAGAATATTTGCATATCCTTTTTGAGCTTGGCGATCTTTTTTTCGCTGGGTGAGATTATCACAAGGAAGGTCGTTGGTTCCCCGTTATTGACAAAGCCGGATAATATTTTGTTCTGGAGATACAAAAAGGGCCAGACCGGCTGCCAGAAACTGTATTCACCTATTTCAAAAGTCGACAGTAATGGTTTTCGTTGTTCAGGCATGGAATATGACCCTGCTTTACCGTCAATCTATGTAGGAGGGGATTCCTATGCCTGGGGAGAAGGCGTTCTGGATACGGAGACGTTTGCGGCCAGCCTGCAGGGTTTACTGGATGCGCGCGGCATGCACTATAATGTACTTAACGGAGGTGTACCCGGCTATGGCATCGAACAGATTATTCGCAGGATGGAAATAGAGAGCGAACAATATAATTGTAAATATGCTATATTTCTATGGGTAGAAGAAGACATAAACAGGTTGAGGGATGTTTCTCCTGAAAGAAAGAAAAGATTTCTCAGGGATTACAGGCTACGTTCGATGTTTCGTTACTCCGCTTTTTTAAAGATGATAAAAGAGCGAGTGTTCGATAAGTTCCTGCAGAAAGATATAGGCTTTGGTTATTATGGTGATGAAAATCTGGAATACGCAAAGACTCATTCATTTGATGAAAAGATCAAAAGTTTGACCCCTGAAATAATTAATAATGTCCGTTTTCTTAATGATAGAGGGGTAGTTCCGATCTGGGCGTTTATGACCGTGCCTTCCGGAGAATTTAAAAACTATCTTAGCTCACTGGCTGATAGTCTTTCTGTGGAGCTGATCGATCCTGAGATGGTCTACAGAAGTCATTTTCAAGGATTAAAGAACATGGCTACCGAACACAGCGGACATTTTAAACCTGAAGTCTATAGATTGCTGGCCGGAGAGATTTTTGACAGGGTATTTCAGGGGAGCGACCAATGACTTTTTGTGAAAGATATTTTCTAGGCTTTGCGAAAAGATTTATTCTGAAACACGCGCTGTTGAAAAGGGCATGCCTTTTTTTCATAGTTCAAAAACCCATAACAAGGCTTCTAAAACCCCCATTTACAAGAACCTCAAAGATAATTGCCATAGACATCACTTATGTTTGCAATTTAAAATGCAATAATTGCGTACGTTCCTGCAAGCAGGCCCCAACCAGTCAGCGCATGAGCGTCGAACAAATAAAAAAGTTTATCAAAGAGAGCATTGAAAATAATAGCAGATGGGAACAAATACGGCTTATGGGAGGCGAGCCCACATTGCATCCTGATCTACTTAAGATCGCGCAGTTATTGTTGGAATATAAGAAAAAGCATTCTCCTGAGGCCGTGATAGAAGTTGTTACTAACGGCCATGGCAAGACAGTAAATAATATCTTATCTAAACTCCCAAATGACATCCAGATCTCTAATTCAGCAAAAGATTCTCCTGTACAGGATAAATTCCTAGCTTTTAATGTAGCCCCGCGGGACCTTAAGCATTATAGATTTGCTGATTATTCAGTGGGCTGCAGGGGCATGACCGTGAGTGGCATGGGCCTGACTCCATACGGTTATTATTCCTGCGCAGTATCCGGCGGTATTGATAGGATTTTTGGTTTTAATATTGGAAGAAAAACATTGCCAGCGCCTGACGATTCTATGAAGGACCAGAGAGAGACGCTCTGCCAATATTGCGGGAGATTCAGAGGTATGGGCGGATGGGTGAAAGAAGAGGTCATGTCTCCTACCTGGAAAAATGCCTACGCCAAATATAAGTTGCAAAAACCAGCCTTATCTTTATACTAATATAATAGAGGTTAAGTCATGAAAAATTCGATAAAGTTTTTGCCATTATTGATCCTTTATATCTTCATTGTATTGATGGCTTCAAGTGACAGCTTTCAATATGACGAGGGGCGTTATGTATTGTTCACGCAAAACCTTTCCCAGGGTTTTTATTCTGATTCAAGCGATATGAATCTTTGGAATGGCCCAGGCTACCCGATTGTTTTACTGCCTTTCGCGCTTTTAAAATTACCCTGGTTAGCGGCTAAACTGTTAAATGCCATATTTTTATTTGGCGCAGTGGTCTATTTTTATCGTGCATTATGTTTTTATATCGCAAAACGCCCTGCTTTATGTTTTTCGTATCTTCTGGGTTTGTACCTGCCTTTTCTTAGGTATGTTCATGTACTGTTGACGGAAGTGTTTGCGATTTTTCTGATATCCGGTTTTTTATTTCACTTTTGCAGGATCTATAATGATGACGGTAAAAATAAGTGGATCTCGATTATAGCAGCGGCTTTTTATTTAGGCTACCTGGCCCTGACCAAGGTATTTTTTGGATATGTGATATTGGCCATGATAGCAGCGGCTTTGTTTTTGTATGTCTTGAAAAGGTCCGCTAAATTAAAAAAGACTTTGTTGGTTTGTTTATTTGCGCTTATTTTTTGCTCACCATATTTATATTATACGCAGTCTTTGACAGGCAGAGTGTTTTACTGGGCCAATTCCGGCGGGAGTTCGCTGTATTGGATGAGCACTCCATATGATAATGAATTAGGCGATTGGCATGACTATACTCGCGTGGCTAATGATCCCAGGCTGGCAAAAAATCATCTGGATTTTCTTAATAATATAGCGCATCTTAATTATGTTGAGATGGATGATGCGTTCAAAAAGAAGGCAATCTATAATATAAAACATTATCCCGTTAAGTTTTTTAAGAATTGGATAGCCAATATCGGCCGCATGTTATTTTCTTACCCGTTTTCCTATACGCCTCAGAAGCTGTCGACCTTTTTTTATCTTATACCGAATATGTTTATAGTGGTCCTTTCCTTTTTGTGCGCCTATCAAGGCTGGCGTAAGCGGAGCCAAATACCATATGAGATAGGTGCCTTACTTTTATTCGCACTTATTACATTTGGCGGCAGCAGCCTATTAAGCGCTTACGCCAGGCAGTTTGCTGTTATTGTTCCCATCCTCGCGCTCTGGATGTCTTTTATCATGACGCGGCACTATTCCATTCTTGAACTATAATAGACAGTGTGATACAATCTCTCTATGCGGATAAGCAGAAAGATTGGGTTGAGTTTTTTTATAACATTTCTTCTTGTCATAGTTCTCGGTGTACTTTCTATATATAGTTTAAAGCATACATATAGAGGCTTGAGTCAGGTCTTTGCAAGGGATCTGCCTGCGTCCAGGACTACTTACCAGATAGCCATTTCAATGGAGAGACTCTTCTCCGAACTCAATAATTTTCTCATAACAGGTAACGAGAACTTCAAGATAAGTTATGAAAAGGCTCATGAAGAAATAGCCCGGGATATATCAGCTCTTGCAAGATTTATATCTGAAGAGGAAGAGACAGGGCTTTTTGAGGAGACAGAGAGTTTAATAGCTGAGATAGACGGAACTGCGCGGGATATATTTAAAAACAGAAAAGATATGGAGGCTTTATACAAGGACCTCAGGGCAATAGAGACGGAATTTACAAAGAAACTGGACAGCCTTTTTGATTTTGAAGAAAATAAGATGCGGGATGAGAAGGATTTTTTATTGGTCCGGACGCAGTATCTACCTGCCTCAGATCTTATAGCGGAAGCTCGCTTGAGGTTTTCAAAAGCATTCTCAGATCTTAATGAAGTAGATTTTTTAATCCTGGAAAAATCTTTAAGGGATTACAAAAATTATTACGGGTATTCTCTTTCCGATAAAGAACGCAGCCTTGCAACTGAACTTATAGAGTTCTCCGGCAAAATAAAATTGATTGGCGGCTCAATAGTTGATCTTAAGGCCAAAACAGGGAGTTATGTAGATTTATTTCTGGCTAAAGGCAAGGATTTTACAGAGACGCTGGATAAAATAATATCGCTTAAGAAAAGCGGAATTTCTTCAAAACTGGGAGCAGGCGCCGCGCTTACAGAGGATATACCAGCCATACATAATATCTCCAAGATTGAAAAGGACATGGCAGAGTCATGGAGGACAAGCAGCAGATATATATTGACTGGCGATGAGACATATATGGCCCGCTATCGTCAGTTAAGACTGAATATAGAGAAAGCCCTTAAGGATTATGGCCGTCATGCGCGGCTTAGGGGTACGGAAAAATTTTTCGATGATATCCTGGAATCAGACAGCGCTATTTTAAAGCGCATAGATTCTGGCGTGACATTGTTTAACAAGAAACAGAGCAGCCTTTCAGAGCTTTTGTCTATAGGTTCAGAGATCGAAAACAAGATCAATGGGCTCCTGGCGCAAAAGGATTCTTTGATAAAAGAGGCAAAGGATCCGCAGGATATCCTGGAGGAACTTATGCCCGCGAGGTGGATGTTAATGCGTCTCAAGGATGAGTTTGCGAGCGCGTCCAGGCTCATTATGGATTACTTGAGTGAACAGGAGCTAAAGTACAAGGATCAGTATTCAGAATCGTATTTTGATATGAAAAAATACATGAATAGATACAGGAACCTTGCCGGGGGGCTTGTTGATTCTGTGTTCGTAAAAGAGATAGGACTCCAGCTGGATAGTTTTAATAGCGCTGTCTTAGGTGTTATTGATAGTCACGACAGCCTTATGAAGGAACGCGGATGGACCCTCATAGAATTACAAAGTGATTTAAAGAGTCGCTTAGGCAAGGCAGTGGAGGCGGAGATCAGTCAGATCGAAAAGAATAAAAAAGACCTTGCGAATAGAATGAGGACTATCAATATCGTGATTTTTATCATAATAGGCGTGGTAGCTTTTATAGCAGTATTCGTTATTTTTTATACCATGAGTTCCATAACAAATCCTATTCAGGCGCTTTACAACGGCGCCGGCATAATAGGTAAGGGCAATCTGGATCACAGATTGGACATAAAAACAGGGGATGAGATACAGGATCTTGCGGAAGGGTTTAATAATATGGCAGGGGAGTTAAAAGAGCTTTACACAAATCTCGAGAACAAGGTAAAGGAAAGGACTGCGCAGCTGGCAGAGGCAAATGACGCATTGGCATTAAAAAATAAAGAGCTGGATGATTTTACATATATTGTCTCGCATGATCTAAAGGAGCCATTGCGCGGGGTAAAGGCATTCACGAAACTATTAAAGGAAGAATACTCAGAGAAAATCAATAAAGAAGGAAAAGAATATTTAGAGACTATATCTGAATCCAGCAGCAGGATGACAGGGCTCATAGAGGATCTTTTGAATCTTTCGCGCATAGGGAGGATTAAGAACATAGAACCTGATATTGATTTCAATGAGCTGCTTTCGGATGTAAAAAAGAATCTGCAGTATTCCCTTGAGGAGAAAAAAGTGGAGCTGAAGATTCCGGAGAATTTGCCAAAGGTCGCATGCGATAAGATAAGGATCTCAGAGGTATTTTCAAATCTTATCTCAAACGCGGTTAAGTATTGTAAAAAGGGCGTTAAGCCTGTTGTTGAGGTTGGATTTTCAAGCAAAGTCGGTCATTACGAATTTTATGTAAAGGATAATGGTATTGGCATAGACAAGGCGTATCATGATAGGGTATTTCAGATATTCCAGCGGCTTCACGCAAAAGGCGAATACGAAGGAACAGGCGCAGGCCTTACTATCGTTAAAAAGATAGTAGAGAATCACGGCGGCAAGATCTGGGTCGAGTCAGAGTCAGGTAAAGGAAGTACATTTTATTTTACAATAGCCAAGAAAACAAAAAAACAATCTTTGATCTTGTAATTGGTAACACATGGAGATAGTTATATGACTAAAGAAAAACTCAGAGTCTTAATGGTAGAGGATAATCCCACAGACGCGCTTATTGTAAAGAAGAAACTTCAGAAGGACAGCGCATTTGATTACGAGGCCACGCATGTTGCCTCAGGAGAGGACGCGCTTTTGAATCTGGAAAAGTCATCTTACGACATAATGCTATTGGATTACAACCTTCCCAAGAAAAGCGGTCTTGAGACTCTAAAAGAGGTTAAATCAAGAGGCGTGAAAATACCTATTGTCATGATAACCGGGCAGGGTGACGAGGCAGTCGCGGTAATGCTTATTAAAGAGGGCGCGTTTGATTATCTGCCAAAGAGAGAGGGGTATGAAGATTCAATACCCCTTATGATCCGCAAGACTATTGCTGAATTCAGGGCAAGAGAAGATAGCGAGCGGTTTCAAAAAGAGATCGCTTTAAAAAAAGATGAACTTGAGAAGACAAATTCTCAACTTAAAGACCTGGACAGGATGAAGTCGGACTTTGTGTCAAATGTGGTGCATGAATTAAGGACGCCGCTTACTCTGATAAAAGGCAATCTGGATAATATAGAGAAAGGTTTTGCCGGAGAGGTTCAGCCAAAGCAGAAGGAGATCATAGGAGATGTGTTCAGGATAGTAAACAGGCTCGCGAGGCTTGTGACTGATCTGCTGGATCTATCTAAGATAGAATCAGGAAAGATGGATCTAAACAAAGAAGACTTAGATGTCGTGAAGCTCGCAGAAGATGTGCTTAAGGGGTTTGACAGCATTGCCGACAAAAAGAAAGTGGGTATAAAGAGGGAATTTTCAAAAGAATCTATTTGTGTCAGCGCAGACCAGGATAAATTGACTCAGGTTTTTGTGAATCTTGTTGGAAATGCCTTGAAATTTACGGATAAGGGCCAGGTCATCGTAAGGATTACCGAGCTGCAGGATGAGGTCCAGGTGGAGGTCCAGGATACCGGGCCAGGTATGGCCAAGGAACAATGCGAAAAGATTTTTGATAAATTCGTAAGGGTTATCGCGGAAAGAAAAGAAGGCACAGGTCTTGGCCTTCCAATAGCAAAAGACATAGTAGGGCTTCACAAAGGCCGCATGAGAGTAGAGAGCGCTCCAGGTAAAGGTTCAACCTTTATCTTCAACCTGCCAAAAAAATGAAACAGAGTCTTTTAATACTAAACGCATCTTTATCAGGATCAAATAGATTTCTGTTCGAATCCCTGAAGAAGTACGGGTGGCATCTGATCGTCAAAGATGTCCCTGTTCCAGCAAGATATAAATTAATGAGTCTCTTGAAGACCTTTAATTTTAATAAGTCTAAATGGGGCAATGCGTATCGCGACTACTTAGGGCGGTATATAATATCGCCTGGTGTTTTTCGCGAAAGGAGCAAGATTTGCGAAAAATATTTATCTGATCATAATCGTGAGTATGATTTAGTTCTACAGATCGGGTCTTTATTTGCGCCTAGCCTCAAGCCAATAAATAAAAAGTACGTCATCTTCTCTGACTATACAACAAGGCTTGCTGAAAGACATTTTCCAGAATGGGTGCCTTTATCTTCAAAGAGTCAGAGTGATGAATTGCTTGAATTACAAAAAGCTCTTTATCAGGGAGCCGCTACGGTTTTTACGACCAGTGACAATACTCGTAAATCCATGATCAGCGATTATGGCGTAAAAGAAGAGAGACTGATGACTGTAGGTTATGGACTGCCTTTTGGCGCGTTTCCCGGCATGGAGAAAAAGACATATGACGGAAAGACCATACTTTTTATAGGCAATAATTTTAAAAGAAAAGGCGGCTTTACATTATTAGAGGCCTTTAAGAATATAAAGAAAAAAGTAAAAGACGCGCGTCTTATTATAATAGGCCCAAACCAGGTTTTGGCAGAGGTAGCAGGCGTTGAATGGAAAGGTCATATAAAAGACAGGGGCGTGATCAGGGATTTTCTTGTTAAGTCTTCGATATTCGTTATGCCGTCTTTTTGTGAACCATTTGGCCTGGTTTTTTTAGAGGCTATGTCCTGCAGACTTCCTTGTATAGGCCCTAAAGTAGACGCTATACCAGAGGTAATAGAAGATGGAAAGACAGGGTTTTTGGTTAGTCCAGGGGATATCAATGATTTAGCGCGCAAGATATTGATTCTTTTAGAGGATAAAAAATTGATGGAGAGTATAGGTGAGAATGGAGCTAAAAGGGTAAAAGAGCGTTTTACATGGGATATAGTAGCAAAAAAGATACATAATTCTATAATGGAGGCAAAATATGTCTAACACGACCAAGATCGAACTGAAATTCCGCAAACTTCCCAATGACCCAAATATGTTCGAGTTCACAGTAAGCTCGCCATTATTGCGTTCGCAATTCTGCGTACCCAGAGCCATAATCAACCAGCTCCGCGTAGACCTGGAAAAGGCCCTTACGCATTAGTAGGGGACCCTTAAGGGTCCCCTACATTGTGGATAGCTTAATAGTGGCCCAGGTTTAAACCAAGACTACTGCTTTTTTAGTCATTTTTTATAACCCGTATTTTAGTCTTGGCATTAATTTTAGGGCTGCGTCTTTTACTAATTTTATATCTAATAGTTGTATCCAATGCCTATTGTCAGGAGGGAGGGAGGCTATATAGTTATTAATGTCTCCGGAGGCCAGCCTAAAAAGTATGTCTTTTTCAGAATCATATACATTAATGTAATCACCTATCGCTATTTTTAGATCGTATTTTGTATCTATCAAAAACCCGTTCATATATCTGTGTCTTTTGTTTAAAGTCCCCGCGAAAATATCTTTATTCAGAGCCAGCTTAAATACAGGGTCTACTACCCAGTCTTCAGAAAAAAATTCTATATGCCCGATCGGGCCGTATTTACTGTATTGATTGCCGGACACATAAATAACCTTGTTGTCTTGGTATTCATTGAGATCCTGGTTGTTTTTTATGTTTGTTATAATTCTCTGCTGATGCGCGTTCCAGGTTTTCCAGTGGCCTGAAATGCCCAGGATCGTAAAGATTATCAGCGCGAAGACCAGGGTCTTTATTTTTTTTGACGCAGGCATTAACACAATAAGGTACGTAAATAGTAATGACCCATAGATAGTAGTTCTATTGCCAAGATTAAAGGCCAACTGTGGATAACGGCCGGTAACAGCAAACATCAAGAAAGAAGAAAATACCAGGACCATAAGACTTATAATGAGTTTTTTACCCATTCGACCTCGTAGGTCGACCTCGTAGGTCGACCTACGAGGTCGAATGGGGTCTAATTTATAAAAAATTACTACAAGGGTAAGGCCTATTGTTAATGATATCAATGATATCTGAGAGAAAGAATAATATATTTTTAGCCACATCGAAGGTCCGCACATGGAGTCTATAAAGGTTAGGACTTGTAATATAAATTGCTTGATCACGATAGAGACGCTTATTTCTTCGATTATTCTGGGACTGCCCATGCGAAACAGTATATTTATAGGGATGAAATACAGCGCATAAATAATGTTAGGAATAATTATAACAGCGCCTTTTTTAAATTCCTTATTTAACGCGAATAAAACGAATAGCCCTAGTGCGATCGGGGGAGTGCCGTAAGATAGAAACGAGGCGATCAAGGCTGATAAAAAGGCCGGGATCAGTTTATTGCGATGCGCCAAATAAAAAGCGAATAGATACAGGCAAAATGATATGCTGATGTATTGTATCATGAATGAATATACCGTAGAGTCATGTGAAGGAAAGAAGATAAACAAAAAAGATGCCCAGAGGGCAGTGTATCTATTTAGAAAGATGTTAAAAAATCCGATCACTAAACAAAAAGATAAAATAGTGTAAAAGATTTTCAGGATATTAACAAGGAGTGGATTGTCTATTCGAAACCAATAATACCATATGTAATGGCTAAAATGTTCTATTGGCGTCTCAATAAAATAGCCGTCGGGAATAAGCACATCCTTGATATCTTTATTCTCGAGTTTAACCATTACGGCAAAATCATCCGCGCTAAGCCCCGTATTTATCAAAAGATAAGCTATCAGAATAAGACATGAAAGAAGCAGTAGATTTTCGACCTTAAAGACTTTTTTCATAAATTTTTTTGATGAACGCGATCAAACCATTTTAGTTTGGAGGCATGCATCTTTAAACTGACGTGTAAAAAACGACAGCTTAAATATGCGATAACAGCCATAAAATGCCATATTGTCCTGGGCGAAAGATACCATCTTTTGGATAGCTTTATAACATTGCCTCCGGCAAAAGAGTTTTTGATCGCCCTTCTGATCCCCTTGAAGGACAGATAAAATGAGAGGTTGGCAAGCATCGTGTCAAATATCAATTCGTAAGTATCGTTGTTTTTTGGCACATAGGGCAGATCGTTACTTTCCCACATGTATTGGACCGCGAAATTTTCCCAATCTTTTTTTATAAAGAGTTCATTTTTTTTGCAAAGCATTTTAAAAACAGGAGTCCCGGGGTACGGCGTAAGGATATTGTAACGCACGCTTGATAATGGCAGGGAATGAACAGTCTTTATGGTATCCCGGCGGTTTTTTCTGGTCTCATCAGGTAGTCCGAAGATTATAGTAGTGGCAACCGCAATTCCTTTTCTATCAGTCTTTTTGATCGCTTCTATCACCTGATTTACGGTTTCTCCTTTATTGATAGAACTCATCAATGACTCGCAGCCTGTTTCCAGGCCAAAGGCGATCATTTTAAAGTTTGCAGCTTTTGCCTTGTCCAGGATTTCATCATTTATATTATCAGCGCGCATTGAACCGTGAAAGTTCACGTCTTCGGGCAATTTTGCTTCTATGATAGCGTCTAATAATTTCAGGAAACGGGAGGGATTACCCGCGATATTATCGTCCAGCATCCAGATCGTTTTCTGATTGTATTTATGGACCAGAAGTTTTATCTCAGAGATAATCCTTTCAACGCTAAAGTATCTATACTGCTTTCCTGAGACACTGCGGGATGAGCAGAATATGCAGTTATAAGGACATCCTCTTGAAGTCAGGAGACTTCCGAAAGAGGGGTATCTTTCATAATTTTCTTCAAACAGGTGATACGGAAAAGGCGGTATAGCATCTAGATCTATGATCATAGGCCTATCAGGATTATGCGCTATAGAGCCATTTTTCCTTAAAGAAATCCCCGCTATTTTACTATAATCCTTCTGGTCAGATATTGCGCTTACTAACTCAGCGAATGTTTCTTCGCCTTCTTTTCTTACAACGATATCAACGCCTTCGCAGCGCAATGCCTCTTCAGGCATTACAGTCGGATGTATGCCGCCCAGCACAACAACTGCTTTTGGATCGATTTTTTTGATCTTCTTTGCGAGCAGATATGCCCGTTTTGAACTTATGGTCAGTACGCTTAGCCCGATGATCCTTGGCGGTTGCAAAGATAAAATAAGTTGTTCCAGTTCTTTATCGTGAATAAAATTTAACTGTTCGTCGATGATGCGTATAGGCGTTACGCCTTTAGAGGTCAAATAGCCGGCAAGAGATCCCAGGCTTGTCGGGAAGGTGGTATTTATAATGGAATTGATTATCTTGCGTTGCGAGGAAGGATTGATAGCTGGATTTATGAGCAGGACCTTTTCATGCATATTACGATCTTTTTTCTATATAAAATAACGGGCGTTTGCGTGATTCGTCTAAATTACGCCAGAGATATTCCCCTATTATGCCAAGCATTATCATTTGGATGCCCCCTAGAACTAATACCACCAGCATTACGAGCGACCAGCTTTCTATAGGACTATTTGTAATTACTTTCAGCGCTATATATAAAATACCTGAAGCCAAGATAAATAATCCTGTGATACACATTAAGATCAATGGTGATCCTGAAAAACCTATTAACCAGTCTTTTGCAAGGCCTATGTGAGTTTTGAAACTCCATTTTGATTTGCCGGACATTCGAGTACGGCGTTCATATTCTACAGAGTCCTGGCTGAAACCAAGCCATGTTATAAGACCTAACAGTGAAGTGTTGCGCTCCGTACACTCATTGAGCGCGTTTACAGCAGTTTTATCCAATAAACAGAAATCAGCTTTGGATATATCGATATTGGTTTTACCCGTACCTCCTAACCATGCCAGGATTTTATAGAAGAGTTCAGCTTTTTTTCTGGTATTGAATGGTTCGTTATGCCTGTCTTTTCGAACCGCCCAGACTACTTTAGCGCCATTGCGCCATTTTTTTAACATATCCTCGAGGCAGGCTGGGTTATCCTGGCCATCAGCAGAGATATATAGCACTATGTTGCCGGCAGCTTCTTTTATACCGGCGCGTAATGCAATATGACTGCCGGATCGCTTGCTTAATCTCAGACATTTTACCCTCGAGTCGTGCATTCCTTGAACAACGTCAAATAAATCGTCAGAGGAGTGGTCATCCACCACAATGATTTCAAAGCTGTCCTGTACAGATGCGGTGTCTAGACACCGCATCTGTACAGGGTCCAAGTTTTCTAATGTTGTAAAGAGTTCATTGATAGTAGTTTTGATATTTTTGGCTTCATTGTAAGCGGGGATTACTATAGATATATTCATATTATATTGCCTTTCGCATTACTTTCGCTGGATTACCTGCCGCGATCACGCCTTCTTCGATATTAGAGATAACATTTGAGCCTAGCCCTACCAGGCTCTTTTTTCCAATGGTGATATTTTCGCGTATTTTTACGCCTGAGCCGATATAAGATTCAGGAGCGATAGTGACATTTCCTGAAACTGTTACATTGGAACCAATACAGCAGTAATCGCCTATCACGCTATCATGTGAGATAACAGTATTCGGTAATATTATGCAGTGTTTACCTATCTTTACGCCGCAGCTTATCACGACATTGGGCATCAAGATTGTATTGTGCCCAATCGTTGAGTCGTTAGATACCGTAACAGTAGGGTGGATGATTGTTGCGAAGCTGGAATCC
Organism: Candidatus Omnitrophota bacterium; assembly: GCA_042571405.1. Lineage (GTDB taxonomy): Bacteria > Omnitrophota > Gorgyraeia > Gorgyraeales > Gorgyraeaceae > Gorgyraea. The sequence goes on from JBHPHU010000005.1 coordinate 39,898, forward strand.
GCTATATCTAAACTTTCAATGATATCCTTGCGTTTTAAATAACTATCAGGATTGCCTGGGGCCGCAAGAATCTGAGCGTCCGGGAATTTTTTAAGGATTTCTCTGCCGCCCAAGACTTTTATTCCAGAGCAGTCTTTTCCCCATGTTAAAGGGTTGTCATCAATAAAACCCATGATCTTCCATTGTTCTTCAATTCTGTTGATAGCCAGAATGGAGAGGAGGGATTCTCTTGTGTTGCCGCCAAAAGGAAATAGGATAATTTTCTTTAACATAGGAAATTATATTGATCCGCCAAAAAGCATGGCGAGATCTGCGCAAAATCTAGCCTTCGGCTGGATTTTGCTCGACATTTTTTATTACATCTATAATTTTTTCAACCTGCTCGTATTTAATTTCATAAAAGAGAGGCAGAAGGATAACTGTATCTCTGGCTAATTCAGAATTATGCAGTGTTATATTAGAGGCATAAGCTGGTTCCTGATGGATATTCATAATACCTCTGCGCGTTGAAATACCAGCATCCAGTAAATACTGCATGAGCTTATCACGTTTCATGGGAGAATTGTCCAGCAGTCTTGCAGGATAACTTTGCCAATTGGTCCTGCAGTAGAGCGGCTCATGAGGTAATTTCAACCAGCTGACATCTTTTAATCCCTCAGCGTAAAGATTAGCCAACTCTTTTCGTTTAGACAGGATCTCAGGTAACCTCTTTAACTGCACAATACCTATCGCCGCCTGTATGTCAGACATGCGGTAATTATAACCTGGCGTAATATACTCTTCAAATATGACCTTTTTCGCGCTATGTCTTAATAAGTCTGATATATTCATGCCGTGATGTCTGAGCAGGCGAATTTTTTTATCATAGTCGGGATTATTAGTAGTGATCATTCCGCCTTCACCTGTAGTAATTACTTTGCGTGGATGAAAACTGAAGCATGCAATGTCACCATGCGGTCTGCCGATTTTTTCCAATGTTTTTTTGTTGTCTATCGAGATCTCGCTGCCAGCCGCGCATGCGGCGTCTTCAATAACAGGGAGGTTGAATTTACACGCAAGGGCTAAAATGGGTTTTAGATCGCAAGGCATTCCCATTTGATGGACAGGCATTATTGCGGCTACATTGCGAGTTCCGCAGTTCTCACGCAGGCATTTTTCAAGAGAAGCAGGGGACATGTTAAAGGTATCGATATCTATGTCAACAAAAACTGGTTCTGCATTGCAATGCCTTATGCTGTTGGCTGTTGCGATGAAAGAATGGCTTACTGTTATTACGGCATCTCCTGGCTTTACTCCAGCGGCAATAAGCGCTAAATGTAACGCAGATGTACAGCTGGAAACAGCGCAGGCATACTTTGAACCAACATAGGACGCAAAGGTCTCTTCAAATTCTTTAACCTTTGGCCCCTGAGTCACCCAGGCGGAAAGTATTGTTTCTCTTGCGGCAGCAGCTTCTTCTTCTCCAAGAAATGGTTTAGCGAAATCTATCATAGGGTGTTTCCAATGTTTGTTATTCCCAATTAATGCCTTTTTCTTGCCCGAGTAATACTAGAGGTGGCTCCGGCCTTGATTTAAACCACTCGATTGTTTTAATAAGCCCTTGTTCAAATGAAACCTCAGGCTGCCACTCTGTTATCTTTCTGAACGCGCTTGTATCCGCAAATAAACGCAGCACATCCCCGGGTCTATTTTTAACATGGTTTATGCCCTGTACAGATGCGGTGTCTAGACACCGCATCTGTACAGGGTCTTGGGCATTGATTATATTTAAAATCATTTCTGCTACTTGTTTGATCGAGATTTCAAAGTCGCTTCCCATATTAAGCGTAAGTCCGATCGCTTCATCGTGTTTTGCCGCTTTGATAAAGCCATTTGCAGTATCTTCTACGAAAGTATAGTCACGCGTTTGAGAGCCATCTCCAAAAATAATAATAGGTTCTTTGTTGAGGGACCTGACAATAGACTTAGGTATTATTTCTCCCGCATCTCCTTCATGATGCGATCGCGGCCCATAAACGTTAAAAGGCCGCATAACTACGGTTTTCAGTCCATAGGTTTTGTGATATGCGCGCGTGTATGCTTCACCTGCCAGTTTGCTTGCCCCGTATACAGTAGAGGGGTGGGTCGGGTGTGATTCTGACATGGGGACATAATGCGCAGTTCCGTAGACCTCAGAAGAAGAGGAGTGGATGAATTTTTTAACTCCAGCCTTGAGAGCCTCTTGTAAGACCATAAGGGTTCCTTCGGCATTAACGCAATGGCTCTCAAAGGGATGTTTGATCGAATGGCGGACCCCCAGGCACGCAAGGTGAAAAACAATATCTATATCTTTCATGGCCTTGATTATCTCAGGCGACTCAGTAATACTCCCTAAAATAAATTCAAAGCAGTTGTTGTTTCTATGATGGTCTAAATTTCCAAGTTTACCATTACGCAGGTTGTCAATAACACGGACATAACAACCTTCTTTGACCAGAGTGTCTACTAAATGTGAACCAATAAAGCCAGCGCCGCCAGTAACTAAAACTTTTTTACCTGATAGCTCCATCATAGTTTAACCAAAGCGCCTTTATTCTTTAATGATTTATCCACTGCTTCTAGTATTCTTACTATTCTTAGGCCGGCATGGCCGTCATTGATCGGGATTTTGTTATTCAAGATGCAGTCCATGAAATATTCTGATTCGGATTTCAGAGCCTCTGCAGTGTCTATGCGCGGTGACCACATATCCCCGGAACGATATTCGACAAGTAGGTCGTATATTCCTTCCGTACTTTCAATCTTTACGCCCTTGTCATATACCTTGATTTTTTCATCTGTCTCCAGATCATTCCAGACCAGCATTTGCTTATCTCCGCCAATCATGGTAGTCCTGATCTTGACCGGCGATAGCCAATTTATGTTAAAATGAGCTATCATGTTGCTGTTAAAATGGGCTGTAATGTATGCGATATTTTCCAAGCCTCGGCTAAAATGTCCTGCGCCGATAGCTGATATAGCAGCAGGCTTTTCTTTTAAGACGTAATCCATTATGGATAGGTCGTGAGGGGCAAGATCCCAGATCACATTTATATCATGCTGAAAAAGCCCCATATTTATCCTGGTAGAATCATAGTAATATAGGTCGCCCAATATATTCTTATCTACCAGTTCCTTGATTTTTCTGACAGCGCCGGTAAAGAGGAAGGTGTGGTCGACCATGATCTTTAGGTTGTTTTTATCAGCCAATTCTATTAGTTGTTCCGCCTCATTTGTAGTTGATGTGAATGGCTTTTCTACAAAAATATGTTTTCCGTTTTCAAGCGCTTCTTTAGCTAATGCAAAATGGGTGGAGACCGGCGTAACAATAGCTACGACATCAATATCTTTAGATTTTGTTACATCACTATGATTGGTAGAAGTTTTTAGATAAGGATAAGCCTCTTTGGATCGTTCTAAGGCCTTAGGGCTAACATCGCAGACCGAAACAACCTTTACGTCTTTGATAGAGCTAAAGTTACGAACAATATTCGGTCCCCAGTAGCCATAGCCTAATATACCAACATTGAGCATAATATTACCTTTCCAAATTGTTCTCAACCCATTTTATCGGAAACCCTTAGAATAATCAACTAAATTAGTAATCTATGCTATTACGGCTTAGTAGTAGGGGACCCTTAAGGGTCCCCTACATTGTGGATAACTGTTTTATGTCTATGTTTTATCTAGGCTTCTTAGTTGTATAGCCTCAGAGACGTGATTTGCTTCAATATGGGGTTTGTCTTCCAGGTCAGCTATGGTTCTTGAGATTTTCAGGATCTTGTCGTAGCATCTTGCGCTGAAGCCTAGTTCTGTTATTGCTTGTTTGAGGAGATTTTGTGAAGTTTCGTCTAGTTTGCAGTATGTTCTTATAAGCTTATGAGACATTTGGGAATTTGCGAAGATGCCATGAGCTTTAAATCTACAGAGTTGTATTTTTCTTGCGGCTTCAACTCTTTCTTTTATTGCTTCTGACTTTTCGCTACAGGTCTCGTCTGAGAGTTCTTTATATCTGAGAGGAGGGACCTCTATATGAATATCGATCCTGTCCAAGAGCGGTCCTGAGATCCTTGACATATATTTCTGTATTCTTGGAGACGCGCAAATACATTCTTTTTTAGGGTCAGTCAGAAAACCGCACGGGCATGGGTTCATCGAAGCTACAAGAGTAAACTTGGATGGGAATTTCATTGTAGCGCTTACCCTGGAGATAGTTACATAGCCGTCTTCAAGAGGCTGTCGCAGTGCTTCCAGGACATTCCTGTGAAATTCAGGCAGTTCGTCCATGAAAAGCACGCCGTTATGCGCCAGGCTCACTTCGCCTGGCTTTGGCGCGCTCCCACCGCCTACAAGTGACGAATCAGAGGAGGTGTGATGCGGCGTTCTGAAGGGCCTTGTGTTTATCATAGCCTTTTTTGTTGGGACAAGGCCGCATATGCTGTATATTTTTGTAGTCTCGATAGCTTCTTCAAGCGTCATATCAGGCATGATCGTGGGCAGTCTTTTAGCGAGCATTGTCTTACCGCTGCCAGGAGGCCCTATCATGATTATATTGTGACCTCCTGCTGCGGCGATCTCCATGGCCCTCTTTGCGTAGACCTGGCCTTTTACGTCTGAGAAATCAACTTCATAGTCATGTTTTTTATTTAGATGAGTCTGCGCGGTATAAGGTAAGGGAGAAAGAGAATTTCTGTCTTTTATGAAATTGCATACGTTATTGAGCTTGTCTACGGGATAGACTTCCAGGCCTTCCACTACACTGGCTTCATATGCGTTTTCTTCAGGCAGGATCAGTTTTTTATGTGAGTTTTTCAAAGAAATCGCAATAGGCAGGACCCCCTTTACGGGTCTTATCCTGCCGTTCAGGGCAAGCTCTCCTAGAAATACAAAATCCTTTATGTCCTTATAAGCTATCTGTTCGGATGCAACAAGTACGCCTATTGCTATAGGAAGGTCAAAGCACGGACCTTCTTTTTTTATGTTGCATGGCGCGAGATTTACCGTTATCTTTTTAGAAGGGTAAATGAAATGGCTGTTTTTTATGGCTGAGCGCACCCTGTCCCTGGATTCACGTATAGCAGTATCAGGAAGACCTACAATAGTCACTTGTGGCAGCCCGCTAGCTATATCTACTTCAACCTCGATTTCCTTTGCTTCAATTCCAATAGTGGTTGCTGAAAACACCTTTGATAACATAATAAATACCCCCCTTTACATAATAAGACACATTATCTTGCCCCTTTTCTTTCAATTTTTTCAAGAATATCAGATTTTATGCTGGTCCCCTTGACAATCCCTATATCGTAATGTATACTTCATTATAAATTAGACAGGAGGATTATACTTTATTATGAAGAAACTTTGTATTTTATATTCTTTATTGATTACAGCAATATTTGCTGGTAACAGTGGGGTTATCTTTGCTGCAACTGTGGGTAACTCTATGGATCTTGATCTTCCTAAGACTTCTGCTGTATTGCGACAGCAGGTTATAGACCAGACCCTTAATGAATGTGAACAAAAGGTGAAGATAAAGTCAGCATTGGACCTGGAGTTTCTCTTTGATAAAGATCTGGAGTCAAGCGCTGAGATAGGAAAAGCTGAATTAAAAGGCCAGTGGTATATGGCAAAATTGGCTGTGACTGTTTTTGATAAAGTAGAGCCATATGTCAAGATAGGTACTTCAAATCTAGAGGTAAAATGGAAATTGAATGAAGGGGAAAATATAGAAGTGGATGCTGATCAGGGTCTTGCCTGGGGTTTTGGTTTAAAAGGAGTCATATGGGACTTTGATGAATGGGGTGTTCGCTTGACAGGTGATACTCAATATAGGGTCACAGAACCTTCTGACATAGAATCTATTATGTTTAGGGGTGACAGCATAAGTGATCCCGGAGCAGATTTTAAAGTGGAAGAATGGCAGCTTTCACTCGCGTTGAGTAAGAAGTTCGAGCTGCCGCTTAAAATGCAGAGTTTCTACATAGTGCCTTATACGGGTCTGACTATTTGTGATTCTCTTGTCGACGTGAAATTTAGAGACCCTGGTTACCTTGCTGAACAGTATTCGATTTATGATGCCAACAATAAGTCTAATGTTGGTTTTTTTCTTGGATGTGACATTATGCCGACTTTGACGAGCTCATTTATCTATAGCATGGAGCTTAGGCTTATTGATGAGACATCATTGACGCTTGGCGGCGCTATGAAATTTTAAAATGAAAGAGGTTAAAAGATGAAAAAAATAATACTAATTTCATTTTTCATAATCTATAGCGCTTCATTTGCGTTGGCAGCAACAGTAGGCGGCCCTGAGATAAATGTTCCGGAGCAGTCTCTGTTTTTAAAGGACCAGGCAATAAAAAATGCCCTTGATAGATTTGATAAGGAGATGAATATAAAGACGGGTTTGGATATGGAGTTTGTTACCAACAGAGATATCTCATCGTGCCCTACGGATGTTTCCAGCGCTGAGATGGATGGTTTTAATTTTATGTTTAAGCTAGCCAATAATTACAAAAATATCCTCGAGCCTTATATAAAGATAGGCACATCCGTTATTGATGTTGAATGGACTCAGTATGGCGGCGCGGATATCAAGGTGGAGTCAGATATTGGTTTTGTCTGGAACCTGGGTATGAAGGCAAAGTTATGGAAGCTTGAGAATTGCGGCATTGATTTTACAGCGGACTTACAATACAGGCACACTGGACTGGATTTCTCTAAGGCAAAGTTAGGCGGGTCAACAGCAGCAGCAGCTCGTAAAAACGAGCATTTTACAATAGATGAGTGGCAGACAGCCTTATTAGCCAGTAAAAAACTTATTTTACCTCTAGGCGCAAATGACCATTATGTTATTCCATATGGCGGCCTGACATATTTAAGATCGGATATAGATGTTAGTTTCACACAATCTAACACAGGAGTAACTTATTCTTTATATAACGCAGAGAATGAAAATGACTTTGGTGTTGTGCTTGGCTGTGATATAATGCCGTTCTATTTGAGCTACTATCTTTTGAACTTTGAGCTCAGACTTTTGAATGAAACTGCTTTTACTTTTGGCGGCACAATGAAGTTCTAAGCGGCATCCCAATCTTTTTCCTTGCCATAGTTCCTATCTATTATATATAATGTTATACAACTCAGGAGGGTAGCGTGGATTTCTTTGTGGACTTAGGAAAGAATCAGATGTTTTTGACTGCTTCGCTGGCATGGCTTTTAGCGCAGACTATAAAGGTGGCTATCGGTGTGATACGCGAGAAGAAGTTTAACTTCAGGTGGTTCGTGGGGGCAGGGGGTATGCCGAGTTCTCATGCCGCTACTGTGGCAGCGCTTGCCTCTTCTGTTGGATTTACTTTTGGTTTTTCGTCGGCATTTTTTGCGTTCGCGTTTTTCATAGCGCTTATCATAATGTTTGATGCTCAGGGCGTGCGGCGGCAAAGCGGACAGCAGGCAGAGATACTCAATAAGATCATAGAGGATATTTACTTACAGAAAGGCGTTAAGCAAGATCGCCTTATAGCATTCTTAGGTCATACACCTATACAGGTATTCATAGGCGCTACTCTGGGCATTCTTGTGGCGGTTTTTTGTTATCGTTAGAAAGGAGTTAATAGTGAATAATAAGCTTGTTGGCGCAGGTGTTGGTTTGGCCTTGATATTGATATTGATAGTTATTGTATTCAGTCCGAAGAATCAGGCTAAGATAGAGAAGTTGTCAGATCCTAGACCTGCAAAGGAGTTGATTACAAAGGATAACCCGGATGAGGTAGAGAAAAAGATAGCTGAGCTAGCGGGTAAAGATTCCAATTCAGCTGAGACAGGTAAGATTTATTTTGATCTCGCAAAAGCTTACGAAAAAAAAGGAGAGGTTGTTAAAGCAAGGGACGCATACCAGCTGATATTGAGCAAGCACCAGAATGTCGACAATATTCTTCAGGTTCAGGAAAGACTGGGCGCGCTTAATATGGAGATACTTTTCTCGCCTATTATTACGGATACTGATGTGCTCTATCAGGTCGAGCCGGGCGATAACCTTACAAAGATAGCAAAGAAATTCAAGACAACAATTGAACTTATAAAGGCTTCAAATTCACTAAAAAATAATACTATATTGGCCCATTCAAGGCTAAAGGTGTCGACTGCGAGATATAAGATCTTGATAGACAAATCTCAGAATCTTTTAACTATTTTTTCCGGAGACGAAGATATAGTAAAGGTCTACCCTGTTTCAACAGGAAAAGATGGATGCACGCCAGTAGGAACTTTTACCATAGTAAACAGGATGGAAGACCCTGTCTGGTACAAAGAGGGCGCTATGGTGCCTGCCGAGAGCCCTGAAAACATTCTTGGTTCGCGCTGGCTCGGGCTTTCTGAAAAAGGTTATGGTATTCACGGGACGGTAGATCCAGGCAGTTTGGGGCAACAGGCTACGCAGGGATGCGTAAGGATGCTTAATGCCGACGTGGAGGAGCTATACAAGATTATTCCGGTCGGGACACAGGTTACGATAGTAGAGTGAGATAGATTATGGCAGGTGGATTGGATTTTGAAAAACCCATATTGGAACTGGAGCTAAAGATAGCGGAGCTAAAGTCTCTTGCGTCAGATGGCAGCATAAATCTTTCCGCGGAAATAAAGACGCTTGAAGCAAGGCTCGAGAAGGTCAAGAAAGATATCTTCAGCTCTCTTACGTCCTGGCAGAAAATACAGATTGCCAGGCATCCGAAAAGGCCGTATACCACTGACTATATCAGCATGATAATGGTGGATTTTGTTGAGCTGCATGGCGATCGCATGTTTCAGGATGACAAGGCCATGATCGGAGGTTTCGCCAAGATAGATGGAGAAAAAGTCATGGTGATCGGACATCAAAAGGGCAGGGACACAAAAGAGAATCTCATGAGGAATTTTGGCAGCGCTCATCCTGAGGGTTATCGCAAAGCAATGAGACTGATGAGGCTTGCTGAAAAGTTTAACACGCCTATCGTGACCTTTATTGACACGCCCGGCGCATATCCTGGTATAGGCGCTGAAGAGCGGGGTCAGGCAAATTCCATTGCGCACAATCTGATGGATATGATATCTCTAAAGGTACCTGTGATAGTGACAGTTATAGGAGAGGGTGGTTCAGGTGGCGCGCTTGGCATAGGTATAGGCGATAGGGTTTATGTTATGGAGAATGCGTATTATTCTGTGATATCTCCTGAGGGGTGCGCCGCAATTTTATGGAAAGACAGATTAAAGGCGCCTGAGGCAGCAGAGGTCTTAAAGCTTACCGCAAAGGATCTGATAGGACTTGAGATCATTGACGGAGAAATAGAAGAGCCCTTAGGGGGCGCGCATAGGGATCCTGAGAAGACTGCTCAGGCATTAAAAAAATGCATAAAAAAGGCATTAAAGGAACTCAAGTCAGTCCCTGTAGATAAATTATTAGAGAAACGTTACGAGAAATTCAGAAACATGGGTAGTGTAAAAACTTAACTTGGGCCGGAGTGGCGGAATTGGCTGACGCGCACGACTCAAAATCGTGTGAGGCGACCCCTCGTGTGGGTTCGACTCCCACCTCCGGCACCATGAACCACTCGCTAAGAATACAAGTTAAGTGATATCTTCGCTCGGGTTCATGGCAGGCCATTAGACACCGGGGCGTGCCCCGTTCCAAATTGCCCGATTTTAAGAATGGGGCAATTTGGAATGGGGCTGTAGTGAAGCGGGATCACACGACAATGGCATTGTCGCATCACGGGTTCGATTCCCGTCAGCTCCACCACCCTACGTTCACATGGGGCTATTCTTCGTAGCATACTTCGGGTGGCGAGCCACCTTTAGTCTTCGAAGCATGTTACAGGTGTAATAAGCTTATGAGCGAATTTTATCCTTTTAAGAAAATCGAGAAGAAGTGGCAGAAGGCATGGGAGAGGCAGGGGCTTTTTAAGATGGACCCCGAGTCTTCCAAGGATAAGTATTATTGCCTGATGATGTTTCCGTATCCGTCTGCCTCATTGCATGTAGGACATGGCAGGAACTATATTATAGGAGATGTTGTAGCGCGTTACAAGATCATGCATAAGCTTAATGTCCTGGCGCCAATGGGCTGGGACGCGTTTGGTCTTCCCGCAGAAAATGCTGCTATAAAAAGCGGCATCCACCCCAAGATTTCTACATTAAATAATATAAAGACAATGAAGAAACAGCTCAATGCCTGGGGCGTGGGGTATGACTGGGATAGAGAGATCGCTTCATGTATGCCTGATTATTACAAATGGACACAGTGGATATTTTTAGAGCTCTATAAAAAGGGCCTTGCCTATAAGAAAAAAGCTCAGGTCAATTGGTGCCCCTCTTGTCAGACAGTGCTTGCAAATGAGCAGGTAGTGGATGGCGCGTGCGAAAGGTGTTCCGCTGAAGTTGAGCTGCGTAGTCTCGAACAATGGTTTTTCAAGATAACTGATTACGCGCAGAGGCTTCTGGATGATTTGAGTCTGTTAAAGGATTGGCCGGAGCGGGTAAGGATCATGCAGAAGAACTGGATCGGCAGGAGCGAGGGCGTTGAGATAGATTTTAAGCTCGCAGATGATGGTCAAGGCGAAACCTCCGCCAGCTTAGCTGGCGGAGGTTTCGCCTTGACGTGTTTTACCACCAGGGTGGATACAATCTATGGCGCTACATATATGGTGCTTGCCGCGGAACATCCAATGGTTGAGGAGCTTATAAAAGGTTCTGATAAAGAAAATGATATAAAAAAATTCATCGCAGACGTTAAAAAGGAAAGTTTTACGGACAGGGTTTCAGCTACTGCTGAGAAAAAAGGCGTATTTACAGGCAGATTTGTCATAAACCCCGTGAATGGTAAAAAGATCCCGCTGTGGATTTCGAATTATGTGCTGATGGAATATGGTACAGGCGCGGTAATGGCAGTGCCTGCGCATGATGAGAGAGACTTTGAGTTTGCGAAAAAGTATGACTTAGAGATAGTGGTTGTGATCGATAATCCAAAAGAGCGCCTTGATGCAAAGAGCATGAAACAGGCTTTTGTAGAAGAAGGGGTTATGGTGAATTCCAGCCAATTCAATGGCCTGCCAAGTCTTGAGGCAATTGAAAAAATCTCAGATTATATGGAAAAAGAAAAGATAGGAAGAAGAAAGATCCATTATAAACTGCGAGACTGGCTTATCTCCAGGCAAAGGTATTGGGGCGCGCCCATACCTATGGTGTATTGTGAAAAATGCGGCATACAGCCGGTAGATGAAAAAGATCTTCCGGTTCTTTTGCCTGAAAAGGTTAAGTTTAAACCTCGTGGTGAATCGCCATTAAAAGATGCGGAGAGTTTTGTCAATACAAAATGCCCTAAATGTAAATCCAAAGCTCGACGAGAAATCGACACAATGGATACATTCGTGGATTCTAGCTGGTATTTTCTGAGATTCTTATCTCCAAAAAACAACAAAAATCCTTTTGATAAAGAATTAGTCAATAAGTGGCTTCCTGTAGATCAATATATCGGAGGCGTGGAACATGCGATTCTGCATTTAATGTATTCAAGATTTATCGTAAAGGTGCTTCATGACTTGGGTCACGTGGGTTTTAAAGAACCATTCGCCAAACTCTTTACACAGGGGATGATCGTAAAAGACGGCGCAAAGATGTCCAAGTCAAAAGGCAATGTCGTGAGTCCTGACGCGCTTATAGAGAAATACGGCGCGGACACAGTGAGGTTTTACACATTGTTTATCGGCCCGCCTGAAAAAGACGCGGAGTGGAATGATCGCGGCGTCGAAGGCGCGTGGAGGTTTCTTAACCGAGTGTGGCGACTTGTGGAACGGGATACGGGGAACGGGATACGGGGAACGGGGGATGGAAATAAAATTTCATCTCTTAAGCGAAAGACACATTTTACTATTAAAAAAGTTACAGAAGATATAGAAGGCGCTTTTCATTTCAATACAGCATTAAGCGCGATAATGGAATTAGTAAATGAGATTTATTCTATCCCGAATCCCGAATCCCGAATCCCGAATCCCGAATTAAAAAAAGCCATAGAAACAGTCGTGATCCTCCTTGCGCCTTTTGTGCCGCATATTGCTGAGGAGATGTGGGAGATATTAGGGAATAAAAAGAGCGTATTTGAAGCAGACTGGCCGGGATATGACGAGGCTGCGCTTGTTCAGGATAGGATCACCATGCCGGTTCAGGTAAATGGCAGGGTGCGCTCAAGGATAGAAGTTGGATCAAGCGCGGATGAAGAAGAGATAAAAAAGATTGTCATGGAAGATCCCCTGGTTAGTAAATGGACCCAAGGCAAACCACCCAAGAAAATTATTGTTGTAAAAGGAAGATTAGTAAATCTCGTGGTATAATGAAACTGGACCCGCCAAAAAGCTTGGCGAGGTCTGCGCAAAATCTAGCCTTCGGCTGGATTTTGCTCGACATATGATAAAAAAGATTATTTTTGTTATCATTGTTCTATCGCATTTCGCAGTTACTTTCCTGTACGCAGATACTATCCATTTAAAAAACGGTAACAAGGTTTCCGGCATCATTGCTAAAGAGGATGATGACAATGTCCAGATAAAGATAAACATCGGAGCCATAGTTACATTTTCACAAGAAGACATAAAAAACATAGAAAGAGATTCCGGCGACGCGCACGTTGAAATGAAAAAATCCTGGGAGAATGAAAAGTCAGAAAGGGAAGTAGCAGACGTTGATACGGAAGCAAAAAAAGAGAAAGGTCTTGTTGAATATGAAGGCAAGTGGATCACGCCCGAGGAAAGAGAAAGACTCCAGGCAGCAAGTATAGCCGGAGGCGTAAAGAAAGAAGAGAAAAAAAGAAGATTTTCATTTGACGACGATAAAGAAAAAAGGTCTGATTTTGCGACCAAGCTCTTACGGAAAGGGAAATGGTTTCTTAAAGAGACAGAGCATTTTTCCATATTCTACACAGACCTGGCTCAGGCAAAGATAGTAAGCGACAAGGCAGAATACTATTTTGAGAAGATAGTGTATGACCTGGGTTACGAAGACCGGATAAAGTGGAGGACAAAATGCCAGGTATATATCGTCGAAAGTATTGATCAATGGAAGAGTTTTTTAAAAAAGATAGGGTTTAATCCGGAGCTGGTAGGGGGCTTTGTCCCAAATTATAAAGAAAGGGAAATGTTTCTATGCGTGCTTTCTGACGGATATCTGGCAGTGACGTTCCCGCATGAATTAACGCATCTTATATTCAGGGATATAGCTGATAAGAGCACTATCCCATTATGGCTAAACGAGGGCCTTGCTAATTATGAGGCCAGCGTAACCAGTATCTCCAACGACCTTCTCGTAAAATACATAAAAGAAGGGACTCACGTACTGCTAGGCGACTTATTGCGCATTGGCACTTATCCTGAAGGAAAAAAGATGCGGGAGCTTTTTTACGCACAGTCAGAGAAACTGGTGGAGTTTCTCATTACTCAGCAGGGCAGAAAAAAATTCAGGAGATTTTGCGATCTAATACTAAAGGACCGTTCTTTTAAGGATTCACTTTTTATGGCGTATAAAGGGGATTTTGAGGATCTGGAAGATTTTAATATTAAATTAGTGGAATATATTGTAAAATGAAGAGAGAGAGGGGGCTAAAATGAGAAGTGTATTATTTGTTATTTTATTTGCAGTAGTCTTATCTGGTTGTGCGGATGTGAAGACGCCTACCGCGCAGTATGCATTGACCCATCCTCTTAGCACAAAGACGATGGTTCTTTCAGGCACCAGCAAAGAAGAGGTGATCGAGAAGTGGGGTGAGCCCAGTGACACAATAGACATGGGCTTTGATGACACAGGACTCAAGAGAGAGGCATGGGTATATGAGGCGTGGTTTCCTAATGTACCGATTGATCACAGGCATTTTTCAAGAAGGAAAAAGATTTATTTCGTAGGAAATCATGTCACGAGCTATGAAGACATAGAAGAGATGGGGGATGCAAATGAAGAAAATTAGAAAGGTTGCAGCGGTTATAGTTTTTGTCATTTTCTCTTTTTGCAATATTTCCTATTCCGCTGATGATGAAGCCATTAAAGCGGAGACAAAGAAATACATAGAAAGGGTTAACCCTGTGTTGGCAGATGTGGACACTACTTATAGAAATGTGAGCATGAAAGTATTTCCTCTGAAAAAGGGAGCCAAGAACATGCAGGGTTATATAAATGCCCTGAATTCTATTACTCCTCCGGAAGCCATGAAGAAGCAGCATAGAATGATTTTATTGGCTTTTAAGAAATTAAGGATGGCGTATTATCTATTATCTGACGGAGACAGGGAAACTTCTCTTCCTCTGGTTAAAAAGGTTAGTGAGCTATTAAGGTTGGCAGTAAAGGATATAAAGGATTTTGTCCAAAGAGAAGGTCTTGTTAATACCGATAGAGAGACAGAAGATGATAAAGAAAGGAGCGCCAGATGAAATATCTAATTGTAATTATGATTTTATGTTTTATGTCCATGGTCATTGACGCCGGGATTTCCTGTAGTGCCGACGATAGGATGTACCAACCTTCTGCTCAGGCCGCTCAACCTCAGCAGCTGTCAACCCAAAAGCCCATAATGCCGTCAGTCAGTCCTGCCGGCTCATACGGGGCGGCACCTACGCCTTCTCCTAATGTATCAACACCGTCTGTTTCAACTGGTAGGATTGACATGCAATCCCAATCTCAAACATCTATGAGTATTCAGCAAACTGCGCAGGGCACATCGCAGCATTCTTACGATTTACAGGCAGCAGGTCCTATATACTTTCCCGGAACTGTTATGGGGAATTCTTTTGGAAAGGTAGTAGATATGGGCGTAGGAAAGGATAAGATACCGTGGATAGAACTGGAGGATGGATTGTTTAATGCTGGAAAATTGAAGATAAAAGTCAAGGATGTTGCGAATACTACAGTAGTAAAAGATGAAATCCTGGCGAGTTTAGACGATATAAAAATAGGCGATACAGCCAATATTATTTTTAGCCAGGACGGAGAGGACTTGACGGCAAGTTTTATAGGCATTATGACCGAAGACGCCGTGAAGAACCTAAGAGATATGTCCGAAGAAAAAAAAGATAATAAGGCTAGTGAGTAGAATTTTTTAATATATCGTGCTAGAGATATCAAGATCCGAAAGAAGTCTTATCTTAATATTGCTTCTTGCTGGTCTGCTTTGCGCAGGCCTTTCTTATTATTTAAAAGTAACTAATAGCTCTTGCCAGTCGGAGATAATCAATATCGAAGAACCTCTATTTTTAATAAATATCAATACAGCCAGCGCGCTAGAACTTGAGCGTTTACCAGGTATAGGTCCTATCCTGGCAGGGGATATAGTAGCCTATAGGCAAAATACAGGCGGATTCAAAAAAATCACAGAACTTAAAAACATAAAAGGCATAGGCGATAAGAAGCTTGAGAAGATAAAGGATCATGTAACTATAACTAAATAAAATAACTTTACAACAGGTTGAGGGGGGGCAAACATTGAAAGCATATGATAAGCAAATGAGCAAGCAGAGAGTAAAAAACATCTTAGAAACTTTAAAGAATGAAGATTTCAGTGGCCAGCTAAAAAGGCTTTACGGTAAGTCTTATGAAGAAGCGAAGCAGTTAAATTCTTCAAAAATGGCTAAGGTTGGTTTTGAGACTAAAAAAGATGGTTCTAAGGTGAATCGTCTGGGCTGGAGCATTGAAAATATTAAGTGGCTGCTTGATAATCCCGATAAGATAGCTCAGGTTAAAAAAGATGCTGATATTATAAGGGAGAGAAGCAAATATGTGATCTTCTGCGGCATGGGAGGTTCTGGCTTGGGCGTGGAGGTGACTAAGACTACATTTGGGGAGAAAGAGGTAAAGATTTATAGTCTCAGGACAACCTCGCCTGAAGCAATAAAGTATATCCTGGAGGACATAGCAAAAGATGCTGGCAGTCTTGAAGCTGCGCTTGCCCTACTTGACGTCGTAGTTATCAGTAAATCAGGCACTACAAAAGAAACGGTTTCTCATAAAGAGTTTTTTGAAGGAGTCTTTAATAAATTTCCACAGATTGATATAAAAGAACATATGTGGGTCATAACGGATAAAGGTTCGCCCATGGATACAGGTGACTATCCGCAGAGACCGATACAGCTTAATGATAAAGGGGATATAGGAGGCAGATATACTTCGCCTTCTACGTACATATTTCTTCTTCCGCTTGCGCTTGTCGCTCCGGAAAAAGTGGAGAAAATCCTCAGGTTGGCAGTGACCATGAATGAAATCGAAGACATAGAAAAAGATATTTATATAACCCTGGGCGCTTATGGTTATCACATGGCTGCTGAATTAGGCAAGGATAAACTGACTGCTATGTTTCCGGAAGAATTGCGGGATGTACCTATGTGGGGTGAGCAGCTTCTTGAGGAATCTGATGGGAAAGACGGTAAAGGAATTACTTTATTTTACGGAGAAGATATCTCAATGGCGTCTCTTAAACCTGTTGAAGAAAATGACAGGGTGTTCTTAAGGTTCAATATAGGCGGCAAGAAGACCAATGATAAATTATGGAAATACCTGGAAGAGAAAGGGTATCCTGTATTTGAAATAGACGTGGATGGCATAGATTCAATAGGCGGCGTAATGCTTGGTCTTCAGAGAGCCGTGGCCACAGTGGGCTATCTCTGGGATATTTGCTTTGTTGACCAGCCGGCAGTGGAAGGATATAAGATTTCTACGAGAGAAGTAATGGACGGGTTAAAACCAAACGAAAAAGTAACAATTCCTAAAGAATGGCATTACATTTCTTTTAATAAGATCAGGCTATATTATGATCGGCTGATAGAAGCCGGGGTTTTTACGTTAAAAGAGCTAAAGGATGAGGTTAGATTGATTGATTCTGACATGGAGGATGCGCCTGCTGTATATGCGTCGATACTTAAAATATTGGTTTCAAAACCTGGATTTGAGGCAAAAGAGCTGGGGTTTTACGGTAGTATGACAAAAAACATGAAGGCTATCTTGCAAGAGGCAAGGACAAATATTTTTACAAACGGCCTTAATATACCTTCCAAGCTTGGAGAAGGTCCTGACAAGAATCATTCTTATCACCAGAATATAAAAGACGGGAAAAATATGTGGCTTTCGACATATTTTATGCCCCTTATTATGCAGCAGCCGGATGTGCTGGAGTACGATGATAATCTGATAAAAGCGCAGACCATAGGTACGACAAATGATCTTGTAAAAGTAAGACGCAAGGCCTTACTTATCGCATTTGATTCAACTACAGAAGAAGCTGCGCCGGATGTGAATTCATTTTTCAAAGAAGTAGAAAAATATCTGTCAGAATGAGAATAAGAGACGTCTTCACTGTCCTGTAAGAATATATCAATGCATAAAAGACCCCTTGCAGTCATTTGTATTTTCTTCATAATAGGGATTGTTTTAGCGAAGTTCCTGCCCGATTTTGTTAAATTTTCTCATATATTTGCAATAACTTTAATCTTCATTTCATCGTCTTTACTTCTCAATCTGCCCTACAGTGGGTTGGAGGCAGGAAGAGAGAAAGCAGCGAATGCTCTTTTACTCTTATCAGTTATTTCCTTTGCCACACTTCTGTATGTAAATTCCAATATTTTTCCGACTAATCATATTAGCCATTTTTTGGGAGAAGAAAAACTCAAAGCCAACATCGCCGGTATCATAAAAAGCCCGGCACTGACGCGGAAGCCGTATTATGGCAAGATTAATTCTACGTATATGTTTGAAGTAGAGGCGATAAAGGCTGAAGGCTCTAGGCTCAAGGCTGGAGGGGAGTGGTTGGGCGTAACTGGTTTATCGCAGATCAGAATACAAACTGAAAAAGATTATCAATATGGCGATAGACTGTTAGTAAGAGGTACGATAAGGAGGCCTGCCAGTGATGCTTCTCGACTTCGCTCGAAGAATATTGAAGGGAATAATGTTCGAGCGAAGTCGAGAACATTTAATTATAGGGAATTTTTAGAAAGACAAAATATATTCGCCCTTATAAATACGAAAGAAAATAATATTACTGTCCTATCTCATGATTACAAATCAAATCCTATCCTGAAATACACATATCTTCTCCGCGAAAAACTTAAAAATCAGATCCTCGAAAAGATGCCTCTTGAAAGCGGCGCATTCCTGAGGGCGATTCTCCTCGGCGATCGCTCTGAACTCCCAAAACATATTCAAACCTCCTTTAAAAACTCCGGCACAGTACATGTTTTGGCAATAAGTGGACTGCATATTGGGATCATTGCGCTTGTGTTCCTTTATCTCTTCAGGCTCTTGAGGTTCAGAAGAGAATTCTCTTATATATTGACTATAATATTTTTGATATTTTTTGCTATACTTACGCTCTCAAGGCCGTCGGTTGTAAGGGCAGTAGCGATGGCTGCTATTTTTCTTACAGGTATGCTCTTAGGGAAGAAGGTGGATGTGTATAATTCTTTAGGAGCAGCAGCGCTTTTTATATTGATCAGGAATCCCAAGGATATTTCTAATATCGGATTCCAGCTATCTTTTGCGGCAGTACTTTTTATATTATTCTTTACGCCCAAATTCATGAGGTTTGTGAAAGAGGGGACTAATTTCTATATAAAAAGATATTTGTATACGCCTTTGGCAGTCTCAATGTCAGCATGGCTAGGCACATTTAGTTTGGTATGGTATTACTTTAAGATCGTGACGCCTATTGCTATTATTGCCAATCTTTTTATAATCCCTGCCATTTTTGCATTATTGATAGGCGGCTTGGGGTTTCTCTTGTTGGGCTGGGCGCCATTTATAGGAGATTTTCTGGCAGGCCTTAATGATTTTCTATGCCAGGCGATCTTTTTCCTCGCAAGTTTCTTTGCTAAGCTTGCATTTTAGGCCTTGCTTCAAAAATAAAATTATGCTATGATATGGCACATGAAGAAACAAGGTATTATAGCTTTAATATTGCTTATATATTATATATCAGCGGCTCCGGCGTATGCTTTCTGGGTGTGGACTCCTGAAAGCGGTAAATGGGAGAACCCTAAGTACGCGGCAAAGGATACGCCTGAAGAGCAGATGGAGTATGCCAAGGGTTTTTATGAGGCCAAGAATTACAAGCTGGCCCTGAGGGAGTTCAAGAAATTGATCAAGTATTATCCGCTAGCCAAAGAAGCGCCATCCGCTCAATATTATATAGGCCGTATCATGGAAGACCTGGCTAAGCCGTACGCAGCATTCAAGGCGTATCAAAAGGTAATAGACCTTTATCCTTATACAGATTTTGTGGATGAGGTAATTGAGAGGGAATTCAAGATAGGCAATATGTTTCTATCAGGTGAGAAGGTGAGTGTCCTGGGACCTTTAAAGATGCCAGCTAAAGATAAGGCAATAGAGATATTCAAGGCAGTGGCTGAGACTTCTCCTTATGGAAAGTATGCAGACCAGGCAGTGTTTAAAACAGGCTTAGCCTATAAAGACATAGCTGATTATGACAGCGCTATAATGAGCTTCAAAGAAGTCATAGATAAATATCCTGATTCAGAGCTTGTTGATACAGCGAGGTATAAGCTGGCAGAGTGTTCAAAATTATTGTCGTTGAAACCTGATTATGATCAGACACCTACTATAGCTGCCAGGGAGGAATTCGAGGAGTTCATAGAAAAGCACCCTGATAGTGAGATATCAGAAGATGCCAAGGAGATAGTTATTAAACTTAAGGATAGAGAGGCAGAGAATGCGTATAAGGTAGCAGAATTTTATGAGTCAAGGCGCATGAATGAGAGCGCAGTTATATATTATGAGGACATAATCAGGAATTATCCAGGCACACAATGGGCCAAAAAAGCTCAGGAGCGACTAGGTGAAATCAAAAAGAAGTAGTTTGCGACTATCCGCTATCCGCTATCCACTATCCGCTATAATGTGCGTTATAATATTATCCGGTTGTGGTTATACTACAGGTGTTGTTCTTCCCAATAACATAAAAACAATCCAGGTCGCTATATTCAAAAACAAGATTGACATAACAAAAGAAGTGAGCGCAAAAGATAAATATGAGGTTTACAGGCCAAATCTCGAGGTGGATCTAAGGGACGCGATAATAGAGAGGGTTTTTCTGGATGGTAATTTAAAGGTAGCCTCAGGGAGCATTGCCAATGCTATTCTCTCAGGCGAGATCACGCAATACAGAAAGGATCCTTTAAGATATCAAAATGAAGAGGTGCGTGAATACAGGATAAGCCTGGTATGTGATTTTAAATTATTAGATTCCGGAAACGGAGAGGTGTTAATAGAAGAAGACGGCATTACAGGAGATACGACCTATTTCACCACTGGTACGCTTCAGAAGAGCGAGACATCTGCCTTAACCAATGCAATGCAGGATCTTGCCAGAAGAATAGTTAATAGAATAGTTGAGAGCTGGTAATAACAATATAATTCCAAATGTCAAATGACAAAATCCAAATGAATAATTTAAATCCAAATAATTAAATTATTTGTCATTGGGTGATTCATTTGTCATTTGGGATTTGTCATTTGGGATTTTTTACGATGCCTACCAAAATATTCCCCGTATATCTTTTTCTTGGCGAAGAGGGTTTTTTAAAGCAAGAGGCGGTTGAGAACCTGAAGTCAACTCTTTTGGACAAAAATACCCAGGACCTTAATTACAATATATTTCATGCCAAGGACAAGGATTTTAATGTCAGCAGTATGCTTGATAGCCTTGATACCATGCCCTTTTTATCAAAGAGAAGACTAGTGGTATTAAAGGAGGCTGATTCTGTAACCGCATCTGTAAAGACATCGATCCTTTCTTATCTGGAGAGCCCAAGAGAAAGTTCTGTTTTTGTTATTGAAAGCGATTTGCCTGTTATAAAGGGCGAGTTTCTTTTAAAGGCCTCAAAGGCCGCGCACCTGGTCTATCACAGGAAGCTGACAGATCCAGGTATTAATGCCTGGCTTGTTAAAAAGGCAGGCCTTGCTGAAAAAAAGATTTCCATAGAGGCTATTAATGCGATAAAAGAAAACCTGCCGAATGATCTCAGGGTGATCTCTTCCAATATGGATAGCATAATTCTCTATGTTGGCAAGAGACCATTGATAAAAAAACAGGATATTGATAATATTATAGGAGCGAGTCCTTCGCATACAGCCTTTGATCTTATAGATACTATAGGAGAGAAGGATGCTAAAAAAGCCCTTTGCATATTTTCTACTCTTAAGAGAGACAAAAAAAGGGAGACAGAGCTTTTGGGACTTTTGGCATGGAACGCGAGGATGCTTTTAAGGATAAAGGAGCTTTTCAAGATCAAGAATAATATGGAGATGCGGCAGGATCTTGGCCTGAGCCCAAGGGCATTTGAGAGGATCCTGCGTCACGCGTCTATGCTGAAGAAAAAAGAGATCCTTGTGCTGCTGGACGAGATACTCCGTTCAGACCTTGCTATAAAGACAGGCGCTTCTCCTGCGGCAGTAATAGAGAGACTTATAGTTAAGATGTGCGCCTAGTTTGAAAGTTAAGCGGTTTTTAACTTTTTCGAGAGGCGTGATTTTTTGCGCGAGGCAGTGTTCTTATGGATAATGCCTTTTGAACTTGCCTTGTCGAGAGTTGAGATAAGGACCTTAAGCTGTTTCTTAGCCTCATCCAGTTTTTTTGCAGACACGAGATCTATGAATTTCTTTGTCTCGGTCTTTAAAAGAGACTTTATAGACAGATTCCGCGCGGTTCTTCTTTTGGTTACCTTGATACTTTTGTAAGCAGCATGTAGTATTGGCATTATTTCTCCTTTTTAGTGTAA
>JBHPHU010000006.1:0-47795 GCA_042571405.1 Candidatus Omnitrophota bacterium
GCAGGTACAGGCGGAACTCATCCTAATGACGGCACTGATGGCTCTATAGGTGGCTATGCAGGTGCAGGCGTAAATGGCGATTCCACTACTGATGAATCTTTAAAGCTTGGTTCAGGCGGCGGCGGCGGCGGCGGCGCGAATCTTGCTGGCGGCGCAGGCGGCGGCGCAGGAGGTGGCTACATAAAATTTATCTCTACTGGCAATATTACTGTATCAAGTGGTGCAAGGATACTTGCGAATGGCGCAGGCGGCGGCGGAGGCAATACAGCAGAAGGCGGCTACGGCGGCGGTGGAGGAGGAGGAGCTGGCGCAGGCGGTGGCATTCTCCTAAAGGCCACAGGCACTCTTACCTTAAGTAGTACCAGCATGTATGCGCTTGGCGCAAATAACAGTACGACAAACGGCGGTACAATAAAACTTTTATACGGCACTCTTTCAGGAAGCGCCCCGTCCTCAAGTAATGCCGGAAGGGTATATTCAGCAACTCTAAACGCAGCGCCTTCAGCGCCACAGACACCTTATTGCAATAATATTACTGCGCAGTCTGGTCAGGCTAATCCGACCGGACTAACTGACCTCACCCCTGCATTTAGCGCTGTCTATGATGACGATGATGAATCTGATACTGCAGAGTATTATGAGATAGAAGTAGACACATCAAGTAGTTTTGATGGCGCAAGGATGTGGGATACAGGCAAGGTTACGCTGGGAGGTTCTTTAAGTGAGAATGTAAGATGTTCTAATATAATTTACTCCGGGCCTGATCTTTTATTGGATGGCATGAAATATTACTGGCGTATCAGATTCTGGGATGATGGCGATGCAACAGGCACATGGAGCACAGTGCAGAATTTTAGTATGTCCGGACTCGGCGTGCATGCTGCAGCTACGGCTACAACGGTTATAGTGCAAAAAGGCAGCGGTGCTTCAAGCAATGATTTTAAATTAGTGTACAACGAGACTGATGCCGGCGCTTCAGCGGGTTACTTAGGCGGGGTAGGCGGAGACTGGAGCACAAATTACCTGGCTGCAACTGAACTTTTAACAGAGCTGGATCAGGATACAGATTATAAGGTAGACAAGAGTTCATTTCTGGAAGTTCTTGAGTCAAGTTCTACACGAACTATTTTATCCAATGAATATGCTTTAGGAGCAGAAGCGACTATCGTTGAAGATTATACTATCTATCCAAAAGGCAAAGTTTATAAAGACACTGATTATCAAAAAGATGCTGCTGGTACAGAAGCAAGGCGCGTGGATGATGCAGCGACTGACTTTATAGCAACTGGCATGACAGGATATTTTGGTTCAACACCTTCGACTACTCGCGCAACCGGCATAACCTACAATGATTATCAGCTCATGGATGTGATCGGCACTACTACAGCTGAAGTAACAGACTATCAAAATCCTGACGTGCTGGATTTCTTAGCAGGTTCTGCAGTATCAGGGGATGAGAGATGGGATGAGGTTAAGACGAGTGGAGGGCTGTGGTTTGACGGTGATGATGATCATGTTGACTTAGGCACTTCATTTCTTAGCGGGACAAGGGGTACGGTTGAGACCTGGTTTAAGGCTCAAGACTTGTCTGCAGAAGATTATATTTTTGATCATTACAATAGCGGAAATAGATTATATTTACGTCATGACAGCGGTGGGGGTGTTTTGCGTATAGGGATAGGGGATAACGCACCGACAGTAGGCGTCACTATTGTAACAGATAGATGGTATCACCTTGCTTTAGCGTACGATAGCGGAACTTATAGTTTCTATGTAGATGGCACACTTGCGGATTCTGATACTTATACAGGAAGCCCGATTACTTTTGATTCAGAATTTTGTATTTCCGTAGGTAGTGCTGCCATTCATGGTTATGTAGACGAATTCCGCTATTGGAGCATAGCCCGTACCCAGCAGCAGATACAAGACAATATGTACAAGGAATTGACTGGCGAGGAGAATGGCCTTGCAGGCTACTGGAAACTGAACGATGGCTCGGGCACAAGCGCCAATGACTTAGCAGGCTCAAACAATGGCACGCTAGATAACGGTCCAGTTTGGGTTCAGGGCTATGTAGGTGACGGATATAACGAGGCTGAAGGTGTATACACTGTGGATTGCGGTGGTGACTATGCAACAGGTAAGCCTCAGGCTATGTTTGATTTAGATGGCTCAAGTAATCAGAGATATAATCCTGTATTTAAGTTTAGGCATTATACCTCATTTACAGACCCGGATTACTATATTGAAAACACACAAAAGACTAATGGTACAGACTATATTGCAGACCTGGCGCCATTTACAGATGCGTATTTAGCGAACTATAGTTCAGGCGCTCCTCTCATGACAGATATTTCTCAGGCTGGTGATGCTGCATCTTCCAGTGAATATCTTACATTAACCACGAGAGATCAGACCTTGACCTTGGATGAGCCAGCGCGTAATGCATTAGATTTTGACATGACTAATGATTATGTGAATCTGGGTACCATGGATGTAGTCGCCGGCGGTGCAGGCGATGACGGAATTACTATCGAAGCATGGTTTAAAGCAGATAGTTTTAGTACGGACGATGAGAGAATAATCTCAAAGGCTAGCAGTACAAGTGAAGAAGGCCATTACTGGATGCTGGGCGTCACAGATACTGCTGGTGTATATAGACTACGATTTAGATTGAGAACAGGGACTACCACAACAACCTTGATCGCGACTTCCGGTGATCTTCAAGCTGGTGTATGGACTCATGCCGCAGTAACATATGATGGGACCGATATGAAGATTCATAAAGATGGCACTCAAGTGGGCACTGTAGGTAAGACCGGAACCATTGCGACCAGTGGCAGCGTTTCAGCCAATATTGGAAGAAATCCAGGGACTGGCGGAGATGCTACCGTATGGGACGGACTTATTCGGGAAGTCCGCATATGGGATATTGGCCGCACCCAACAACAGATTCAGGATAATATGAGCGTAGACCTGGTTGGCAATGAGACTAATCTTCTTGCGTACTGGAAACTCGATGAAGGTACAGGTCAGACGATAACTGACTCAGCAGGTTCGAATAATGGTACTTTAGGAGCAGACTCTGGATCAGCTTCAGATGATCCTGTCTGGTACTATGGCGCAAATGATGGCACTGCTGATGCTGATGCGCTTTACTTTGCCTCTCACCAGAAATTCTACGGTGTGAATATTGACTTGGATACTATGGGCGGCGGCGGTAATGGTGAATGGCAGTATTGGGATGGCGACTCATGGGCAGATATTAGCGTAAGTGAGACTGCGGCCAATGCAAAGAAATTCTATGCAGATGGTGCAGTATACTGGGCTGACACAGATGTGCTGGGTTGGCAAAAGACTGCTTTGGGCGCAGGAGATGAGACAGATCTTGTGGGGTATTGGGATTTTAATGAGGGTTCGAGCGGTTCAGCTGACGGCGCAACAGTTCATGATCGCTCAGGTAATGGCAACAACGGAACTGCAGATAATGGAGCGAATAATATAGGTTTGAGTTGGACCGGAGCTGGCAGGGCTGGTAATTGTATTGATTTTGATGGGACAGATGATTATGTAAGCATGGGTGATAATGTGGATATTGAATCTGCAATCACAGTTGAAGTATGGGTAAAGACAGATTCAGTTAGTGGAGATCATGTAATAGACAAAAACAACGAATATGCTTTCTATTTTTCCGGAACTACACTGAGGTGGAAAATAGGAACAACAGACCCGACTAATGCAGTTTATAGTAGTTGGAGTGATGGAAAATGGTATCATCTTGTTGGGATATGGGATGGCATAGACGCTTCTCTTTATATTGACGGAGCTTTTATAGGTACTGATACGAGGAGTGCGACAGCTACGACTAATGCTTTATTTATTGGAGCTGATTCACCAACGCCAGGTAGTTACTTTGATGGCCTTATAGATGAAGTCCGCATATACAACACTGTACGTACTCCAGCTCAGATCAAAGCAGACTACGAACGCGGCCGAGCGTACTACCAGACACGCTTTGTCACAACTACTGCCTACACTACAAACCCTGTTGAAAATCAGATAAAGACTGATCTAATGGTAGTGCAGGATTTGACCAATACCTTTAATACAGCTACTAGCGATACAGTGCAGATCAATTACAAGAATGCTGTCTGGTATGACTCTGACTGGAGTTATCGCAAGCGCCTGAGCTTTGATAATTCAGATCAGACAGAAACCTTGTATGATTTTCCAATGTTAGTTAAGCTTACCTCAAATAACTTTAATTTCTCAAATGCCAAGACCAATGGAGAAGACATAAGATTTGTGGATTCCGATAATTATACAGAGCTTGATTATGAAATAGAATACTGGGATCAGGGCTCTTCAACTGCCTTTATCTGGGTCAAGGTGCCTGCAATAGACGGCTCTTCATCCACAGACCATATCTACATGTACTATGGATATGGCGACGCAACTGACGCGCAAGATGTCTCAGGCGTGTGGAGCAATGGCTATGTAGGCGTGTGGCACTTGGATGAAGGGGATAGTCCCGGAACCACTGACTTTTACAAAGATTCAACTGTTAATCTTAATCATGGGACGCTGACGGATGCTACCGGAGGCAGTGCAGCTGCTACCAAGATAGATGGAGCTTTTGATTTTGAAGGAGATGCGGATTACATAACCGTAGATGGTAGTACAAGTCTAGACAGTGCTACAGGGGTTGGCCAGGAAAGATCTGTGATGCTTTGGATCAAAACTACGACAACTGACAATGAAGTAGTTCTAGAAAAAGGGAGTAATCAGCATTTTATAGTTCAGACAAATAGCAGCGCCAATGCAGGAAAAATATCTTTTAGGACTAACGCCATATCAACGGGTAATGCATATTCGACAACATTAGTAAATGATGGTAATTGGCATTTTGTTGCAGGGGTCTATGACGGAACAAATAATCTGATTTACGTTGATGATGGAGACTATGAGGACTCTACGGCTGAACTAGCTCCGGCAGGGGATGCAAATGATTTAGTTATAGGGTGTCGCCCTCCGAATGTAGCACCGTTTGATGGTACTCTTGATGAAATCCGCGTCTCAAACATTACGCGTTCTGCTGACTGGATAGCTGCGCAGTATAAGAGCACGGCCGATACCTTTGTAGCTATTGGCACTGAGATTACAAGCACTGATTCGGAGATCCTGGCAAGAGATACCACTCTTACTGTTACTTATCCTGGTGAGTTTGAGATAAGGTTTGACGAGAACTGGGGCGGCGCTATTACTCATTGGTATGACCTTGCGAATGATTCGGATAAATCAGAGAATCTGGCGATTATTGAGAATGATGATGAAAGGTTGCTTTTTGTTCAGACTTTTCAAGGGACTGATTATGGAAAATCGTCTAAAGACGATATCTCCGACGGCCACAATGGCACAGGCCTTCGTATGCTGGAAACTTCTCCGACCAGAACCATTGTAGAAGCAAAGAGCAATATATCCAGAACAACAGCCGGCACTGATCCTGACACCCTATTTACGATCGATTATTCGATCTATCCCAAAGGCCAGATATATCCTACTATTACAAGAGAAACTAATACTGCTGAGGATATGTCAATATTTAGGATTCGTTCAGCAGTGGATACTTCTACCTCATGGACAGCTTATGCTGAAAATAATGCGGACTTAAATGTCGATGGTGAATCGAGCACTGCTCCGAATAGCTACGCTGGATTCTGGGCAAATAACTCTGCTTCAGATGAACATCTTGCCGACGCATTTATTACTATGTATAAAGATTGGGCAGATGAGGATGCGCTTTATTATTATAGTGAGCCTGCTTATAAGAGCATATACTGGCAGGACAATCCTCCTCAATGGGCAGTTGGCAGTTCAGAGATATGGAATGTTTTCATGCTCTTGCGGCCCGACACCTTGAATTCACAGACATCAGGCGTTAATTACATGAATGATTACCGCAATCCTGACGCGCTGGATTTTTCAGCAGGCAGTGCGGTTTCCGGGGATGAGAGATGGGATGAGGCAGAGACAAGTGGAGGTCTGAGCTTTGACGGGACGGATGATTACGCAAAAGCAGATGACACAGCGGCTCTCAGCCCAACAACTGCTGTTACTGTTGAAGCATGGTTTTTTGTTGATGCCACACCAGGGGATGCCGGTAAGTCAACCTCGCATTTTGGCATGGTTCAGAAAGACGGAGGTTATAGCGGTTATGGAAACTATGGTTTTCGTCTTATGTCTGATTTTAGGATTACAGCTATGCTTTCCCATGGCAGTGCAAGTGGCGAGGGCAAAACCATTTATTCTAACGGTGGAATCATTAAAAATAAATGGCAGCACGTTGCCATGACATATGATAAAAATGTGCCAGAGTATAATATATATATAAATGGCACACTTGATGAATCAGACGATACATATTCGCAAACACTCCTTGATTCCGGGGATTCATTTGTTATTGGTATTGGAGACGGTAGATATTTTAGCGGGAAGATAGATGAAGTTCGTGTTTGGAATGTTGCCAGGACTCAGACGCAGATCCGCGAGAACATGTACAAGGAACTAACTGGCTCTGAATCAAACCTTGTTGCTTATTACAAACTTAATGATGGAAGCGGACAAACTGTTACTGATTCTGCCGGGAGTAGCGATGGTCAGTTAGGCGCAACTACAGGCAGCGAGGCCAGTGATCCATCTTGGCATATTGGTTATGCAGGTGACGGATATAATGAAGCAGAAGGTTGTTATACTGTGACTTGCGGCGGTACCTATAATACAGGCACGCCTCAGACTGCGTTTGACTTAGACGGTTCAAGCAATCAGAGATATAATCCTGTATTTAAACTGCGGCACTACACATCATTTACAGACCCCACTTACTATATAGACGCAGGCGCAGCTAAGACAAATGACACAGACTATGTTGCGGATCTTATACCGTTTACAGATGCGCATTTCATGAATGATACTGCAGGTGATCCTACTATGACAGATCTTGCTCAGGCAGGAGATGTTGATTGTGCAAGAGAATATTTTGCGTCAACCAGTAAAGATTATACCTTAGACCTGGATGAAGCAGCAGCTTCACCTAATAATGGCACGCCTGACGGTGATGCAATATATTTCGGAAGCCACCAGAAATTCTATGGTGTAAATATAGACCTGGATACAAATGGCGTAGGCGGTGATGGCGAATGGCAGTATTGGGATGGCGATTCATGGACAGACATTAGCGTGAGCGAGACTGCTACAGATGCAAAGAAATTTTTTGCAGACGGCGCTGTGTATTGGGCTGACACAGATGTACTGGGTTGGCAAAAGACTGCTGTGGGGGCTGGGGATGAGACAGGCTTAGTAGGGTATTGGGATTTTAATGAAGACACGAGCGGTTCAGCAGATGGCGATACTATTTACGATAGATCGAGCAATAGCAATAACGGTACAGGAGTTGATGGAGCGAATGATGCAGGTTTAACCTGGACTGCAGGCAGGCTAGGTAATGCGATTGATTTTGACGGTGTGGATGATTATGTTACTACAGCAGATATTACTGTTGAGAGCACAGATTTGACTTTTTCTATATGGCTAAAGGCAGATACTCTTGCATCAGATCAGGGAGCTTTATTTACAAAAAATAGTGACGATATAATGTTTGAAACTTTTACTGACGGAAGTTTACATTTTAGTATAAATTCTACCCAGGGTAGCCCTGAAAAACTGACTGCTGCCAATACTATCCTGACTGGTAACTGGTATCATGTAGCTGCTGTTTATGATTATGATAATGATGATGCTACTATTTACGTAAATGGCTCACCTGTAGCTAATTCGCAGGGCGATGAGACCCTGAACAAGATTCCAAATAGCGCCCCTGCAATAGAAATAGGAGCACGTTCAGGAGGGCCATGGGATCCTTTTGACGGCATTCTTGATGATGCTCGCATTTATAACATTGAACTTACTGCGAGTCAGGTCAAGGCCTTGTATGAGGCTGGACGCCAATATTATCAGACGCGTTTTGTCACAACCACAGCCTACACCACAAATCCTGTTGAAAATCAGATAAAGACCGATTTAATGGTCATACAAGATATGACTAATACCTTTGATACAGCCACGAGTGACACAGTATTTATTAACAAGACTCCTAATGCCACACCTTCAGCGCCGAATAGTCTTTCACCTGCAGATGGAAGCGGCACAACTGATACTACGCCTACTTTAAACTTTACACAGTCTGACGATGATGTGGGTGATACTGTAAAGTACAGGATCCAGATCGATGACAGTGCTGACTTTGGAAGTTTGGTAGTAGATTATACATCTGCTTTGATTGCGCAAGGCGCTACTAGTTTCACAGTGGGCCAGGCAGCAGGGAGCGGTACTTATACAGTCGGCACTGAAAGCCAGACCTTGTCTGATGCGGATTATTACTGGAGAGTAATGTCTACTGATAATTCAGATGCTGATGGCAGTTGGGCAACTGCGAATGGAGGCTCAGAGGGTTTTGTAGTAGATAATGTTGATCCTACTGGAGAGTCTATTAGCTCTATTACAGCGAACTCAACCAGTCAGCTCACTGTAGCTAGCGCTACTGGTGCGGATGCAGGCTCTGGGTTAAACACTTCGCCTTACTGGTTTAATGAGACTACAGGAGGCGCTGGCGCAACTGATTCATCGGCCTGGCAGGCATCTACAGATTTTGTAGATTCAGGACTTTCAGCTAATACACAATACACTTATCAGGTAAAACTAAGAGATGATGCTACAAATGAAACATCTTATTCATCCACAAGCAGTAAATATACACTTATCGAGACCCCAACTACACCTACTTTTGGCACGATTACCGCATCCAGCATAGTGCTTAATACATCCGGAGTAAGCAATGTAGCGACTAGTACATCAGGCGCATATTTTGATTCAACTACCGGAGGAGGGGATGGAGGCATCAATGCATGGGTGCAGGCTACGACAGATACTGCAACAGGGCTATCAGAAAATACCGAGTATACCTTCCAGGTAAAAGCGCGTAACGGCAATAGCGCAGAGACTTCTTATTCTTCAACTGATGCAAGATACACCGTGCTTGATGCGCCTGCAGACGGTGAGCTTACCTTTAGTAGTATTAATCCTACTTCCATAGATGTCTCAGTTACTTCTCCGCCTAATTCATCCTCAGGCACAACAGGCGCGGAATTCGACTGTATTACTGGCGCAGGTTCAGGCGGTACAGACAGGGCAATGACTGTCAATAATTACTCCTATACAGATGCAGATTTATCAGTAAATACTCAGTATGGATATAAGGTGCGGTATCAGAACGGAGACGGAACAGATACTACCTGGAATACTACCGAGAAGCTGGTATATACTGCATGTAATGTACCTTCAGCGCCTACAGTTTCAGCGACAGCTACAAACACTCTATCTGTTGATGTAAATGTAAATGGAAATCCCAGCGCTACTACCTTTGCCATTGCAGTGGATGATGATGGCGATGGAACAAGCTTTAACACCACGAATTATGTACAAGCAAACGGCACTATATCTACAAGTGCAGTCTGGCAGGATGATACTACATGGGGTACTAAATCAGTAACAGGCCTGTCAGCTAATAAACTCTATCGCTTTAAGGTAAAGGCAATAAACGGAGATACTACAGAGACATCTCTTTCTTCAGAGGCAACTAAATATACACTCATCGAAACACCTGCCACGCCTACTTTTGGCGCTATTACCGCATCAAGTATAGTCTTGAATACTTCAGGAGTCACCAATATCACAGCTGGTAGTTCAGGCGCATATTTTGACTCAACTACCGCGGGAGGAGATGGAGGCATAAATGCATGGGTGCAGGCCACGACTGATACTGCTACAGGTCTCTCAGCTAATGTGCAGTATACATTTCAGGTCATGGCGCGTAATGGCGACGGGACAGAGACGAGCAATTCTTCGACAGCAGCTAAATATAGCGGTGCTGCATTGCCGGTATCGAGCGCATTTACTGGCGTTACTGCTACTGCTATCCAGGCAAACTGGACTGCCAATGGGAATCCCGGCGGCACAGAATATTATGTAGAGTATGACGAAGGTACGAGTTTTGTAGCAACAGAAGGAAATAGCGGATGGATTACAAATATCTACTGGAATAAGTCCAGCCTTTCTGAGAGCACCGCATATTCTTTCAGAGTCAGGGCCAGGAATGCTGAAAGCGCAGTTACTGACTGGGTGAGCTTGTCTTATGATACCACTCTTTCAGGTCCGCCTTCTATTACGGGAATAACACGTCTTTTTGATAACGAGAAATTAGCAGATACCACACCCGCGTTTACGTTTACAGGCACTGACCCGGAGAGCGTAGATCTGGATTATCAGATCGAGTGGGATACAGATGTTAATTTCGGATCAGCTACGACAAAATCCTCCAGTGACTATCCGACTGACGCGGGATGGACTGCAGCCACATTTACAAGCGCTACAGCTACAACATATACAGTACAGGCAGGCAATGCACTTAGTAATGGGACAACATATTGGTGGCAGGTAAGAACAAGAGATCCAGCCGGCTCTAACACATGGTCAAGCTGGTCAACTGCCCGCTCATTTACCATAGATACCACAGTTACTGTACCAACATGGTTCCAGACTACCAAGGAACAGTTTGACACAGGCACAGTAACAGGCACTACAGCACCACAGGATGGAACAGATGATGTGAGGATGGATGGGCCGTAATACCGCGGAAATACGCGGAAGCCCCGACTTCGTCGGGGACGCGGAACCACGCGGAAGGAGAAGTTGGATGACACTTTTATATGAGAAGGAATCATATGATATACGAGGGGTAGTCTTTGATATATATAAGCAACTGCGAAGTGGACATAAGGAGAAGGTGTATCAGAACGCACTTTATCTTGGACTTAGGGAGAAAGGACTCGACGTGGACAAAGAGCAGAAGATAAAAATCTATTATACAGGCAAAGATGTTGGTACTTATGTACCAGACTTTATCATAAACAGGACTGTGCTCATAGAATTGAAAGCAAAACCAAAATTATTACAAGAAGACATAAAACAATTCTGGCAATATTTGAAAGGATCAGGATATAAGTTAGGATTTTTGATAAACTTTGGTGCGAGAAATGGCGTGGAGATAGTACGCAGGGTTTATGATACTGCGCGGACTCAACATTTTCTTCCGCGTAGTTCTGCGTAACATTCCGCGTGTTTCCGCGATTAAAATGGATATGTATAAGAAAAAAACAACTTGGATCATAGCAATGACGATGATAGTCGGGCTTTGTCTGCTTGTGCCGGCTCGCTTAGAGGCTGCTAGTTTGCTTTCAGATAATTTTGATGACAGTAACTTTAGTTCATGGACAGAGCATGAAGGGAACTGGACAGAGACTGGTGGTCAGGCAACTGTTGATAATACAAATGCTTGTGCGAGCCGTGGTGATACTGGTTGGACTGATTATATTGTGGAAGCAGATATTTATACAGACGATGATGACTATATGGGTATTGCATTTCGTTTTGGCAGTACTGCCTATGATTGTTATATATTTTACTGGTATGGCGGGGATACTGGTACAAGTGGCGATGAAAGGCTTGGAATAGGAGAGTCCACTGATAGTGATATGCAAATAGAATCAACTTTAGTTCAGACTGGTGCCACTACTATTGCTCAGGATGCATGGCATCATATGAAGGTACAGGTTTCCGGAAGCAATATAAAATGTTATTGGAATGGAGAGCTGATATTCAATATAACTGATAGCACGCATTCTTCAGGTAAAGTTGGCTTATGGGCAATATCTCAAAGCGGAGGAGAATGGGATAATCTGAGCGTAACTACAATCCCCGTTCTAAGCGGAAGCCTTCCTATTACTGATGATTTTGCTGATGCGGATTTTAGTAGTTATATAGAGTATTGTGGTGAGGCCTGGGTAGAGTCAGATGGCACTGTTGAGAACACAACAAATAGCGATTGTCTTGCTGCGCGTGGAAGCGCCAGCCTGACAGATTACGTGGTACAGGTAAGAATTTATCCGGATGATGACGATTATATGGGAATAGCTTTTCGTT
Source organism: Candidatus Omnitrophota bacterium (assembly GCA_042571405.1). Classification (GTDB taxonomy): domain Bacteria; phylum Omnitrophota; class Gorgyraeia; order Gorgyraeales; family Gorgyraeaceae; genus Gorgyraea. Next base: position 12,094 of record JBHPHU010000006.1, read on the forward strand.
TAACGGATGATACGCATTATTACGTATGGCGCTGGTATGGAGGAGACACTGGTACAAGTGGAGATGAAACCCTTGCTCTATGCTATTCAAATGATTCGGATTTTGCAATTGACACAATCCTAGCTCAGACTAGTGCTGGCACTTATGCTCAAGATGCTTGGCATACCATGAAGGTAGAAGTTCAGGGAACTAGCATAAAGTGCTATTGGGATAGTTCTTTGAAAATTGACCTTACTAATAGCACGCATTCCGCAGGTGCGATTGGGCTTTGGGGTTATGGTGAACAGGGAGCAGAATGGGATGATCTGAGCGTAACTGCAATCCCTGTTCTAAGTGGAAGCCTTCCTATTACTGATGATTTTGCTGATGCGGATTTTAGTAGTTATATAGAGTATTGTGGTGAGGCCTGGGTAGAGTCAGATGGCACTGTTGAGAACACAACAAATAGCGATTGTCTTGCTGCGCGTGGAAGCGCCAGCCTGACAGATTATACGGTAGAGGTTGATATTTATCCGGATGATGACGATTACATGGGAATAGCTTTTCGTTTAACGGATGATACACACTATTACGTATTCCGCTGGTACGGAGGAAACACTGGTACAAGTGGAGATGAAACCCTTGCTCTATGTTCTTCAGATGATTCGGATTTTGCAATTGACACTGTCATATTTGAGACTAGTGCTGGCACTTATTATCAAGATGCTTGGCATACCATGAAAGTAGAAGTTCAGGGAACTAGCATAAAGTGCTATTGGGATAGTTCTTTGAAAATTGACCTTACTAATAGCACGCATTCCGCAGGTGCGATTGGGCTTTGGGGTTATGGTGAACAGGGAGCAGAATGGGATAATCTTTCAGTAACTGGATTTAATACTGCGCCAAATGCTCCTACTATAGATAATTACGCAAGTGGTGCATGGACGAGCGACAGCACTCCGACCCTGCAGTTTGACATGACTGATCCTGATTCAGGTGATATTGTAAAGTATCAAGTGCAGATAGATGATACGTCGAATTTTTCCAGCACCGTGGTGGATTTCACAGAAACCGCAGGTAGTCCTGGCTATGCTGTGCCGCGCAGTAACGTGACTTACACGCCGAGCGCGCTATCAAACGGCGTCTCATATTATTGGCGTGTAAAAGGCATAGATGATGACTCTGAGGAAAGCTCTTGGGCTACGGCAAATAGCGGGGCTATTGCATTCAAGGTAGATACTGCTGCGCCGACCAATGTCGGGTGCAATACTCCCGCCAATAGTGCGACTGGAATCTCAGTTACGCCGACCTTAACCGCGCTCACTGCAACGGATGGCTCTGGAAGTGGACTTCATTCTACTGCTTACTATATTGAACTTGCAACTGACACTGGCTTTAGTCAGAATACTCAGACAATCTGGGATGCAGATGGCAGCTGGCAGCCAGGTACTACATTGACACCAAGTACGACCTATTACTGGAGGGTTAAGGCTAGGGATGCTGTAAGCAATGAATCCTCACTTTGCGGACATACTGCTGATACTGTTGGATATGGCACTTTTACAACAGCAGCGCCTACCCAGGTCTACTACTCAGTCGGTACATCTACCGCGGATTTGAAGACTACTGCTGATACGCTTACAATGGATATAGTTTCAGGGGTTGCTACGTTCGATGAGTCCCAGGCTAATAATATAGGTGTGGGCGATGTGATTACCTATAGCACTACGCTTAAGGCATACATCTCAGGCCGCACATCATCCACAGTATACTCAGTCATAACAGCTACAGGCGGCACTCCCGGAAATGTCGATGACGCTACAGTGAACACCATTAAGCGCGTGTTTAATTTGCTCAGTGATGCGAGTGACGATGCGGATGATACAAACCATCTAGATACTGCTGACCTCGCAGCCAGCAATTACCAGCTAAATTTCCCATGTTATGATGATGGAGCTATGAATGATTCTGCGATGATGTTTGGAGATGATCCATGGGTGACGGGGCCTAATAGCTATATTCGCATATATACTCCGGTTTCTTCTAGCGAGGTTGGAGTTTCACAGCGCCACAATGGCAAGTCAGGCACTGGATTCAGGATGGTGCCGACACATACCTCTTCTGATATCTATTTCAGAGTACTTGGTGTTGCCGCGGAGTATATCAGAGTGGAAGGACTTGAGCTAGACCACTCGAATGTCACGAATAAAGGTACTACAGCAGGCCTTCATTCATCCAGCGTAATCGCTGATGCGAGTGATGTGCGCTTTGAATACAACCTTATCCACGGTGTTACAAATTCAACAAACCATGATACAGCAATTCGCATTGCTTCTGGTATTTACAATGATAGCGGTTCCCTTAAAGTCGCAAATAATATTATCTATAATATTACCAATGAGTCTGACTATACGTCTTCGCAGTCACGCGGTATCTCTATTAACGAGGAAGGAGTAAATCACTGGGTGTATAATAATACAGTTTTTGACATTAAAGATAATGGTACCGCAGGCCTTGCTTATGGTATCCGCGTATCAACAGGTACCTCTACGTATGTAACATATGTGAAAAATAACTATGCAGGTGACGTAGACTCGACTAATGGAGGAGAATCCTGTTTTGCCAGGGGTACTGATGATACTGAGGAAGACTACAATGTGTCATCTGATGCTACTGCTGCAGGCGCTAGCTCAAAGACAGGCAAAATCTCTTATTCAGATTATTTTATCAGCGTTACTTCTGGCGGTGAAGATCTCTATCTTAAAGCAAGCTCTAATGACTTATGGGGAGGTTATGGCGCTGATCTGGACTCGGATTCTAATTTTCCTATAACTGATGATATTGAGGGGCAGGCCCGTGACGGGTCTAATCCTGACATAGGCGCGGATGAATATACTTATAGCGCGTGGTGGGACTCTAACTGGACATATCGTAAGCGTCTGAGTTTTGATAATTTAGAGCAGACTGAGAGCCTGAAGAGCTTTCCTATTTTAGTAAAACTTACTTCCAATAACTTTAACTTCTCTAATGCTAAGACCAATGGAGAGGATATAAGATTCATAGATTCTGATAATTATACAGAGCTTGCATATGAGATAGAATACTGGAATGCCGGCTCTTCAACTGCCTTTATCTGGGTCAGGGTTCCGATGATAGACGGCTCATCCTCGTCAGACCATATTTATATGTACTATGATAATACAAATGCAGATGACAACCAGTCTCCCGCGGCAGTCTGGAGTAATGGCTATGCAGGTGTGTGGCATTTGGATGAGGGGGATAGTCCCGGAACCACTGATTTTTACAAGGACTCGACTGTGAATGCTAATCATGGGACGCTTACCGATTCCAGTGGAGGTAGTGCAGCTGCTACAGGACAGATTGATGGAGCTTTTGATTTTGAGGGCGATGTGGATTATATTGACGGTTCCTGGACAGAAGCCACTGGATTAGCTACATATTCTTTTTGGCTAAATGCTTCGGCTGGCAGCGCAGACTGGCCTACCATGCTCTATACATATCCATCGAGCGGTAACGGCAAGGCATGGTTGTATTATTACGAGAGTAGCAATGTTTTGGGATTTCAGTATACCAATACGTCCGATACAACAGATACATATGTTTCAAATATAGATGTATCTCAGGGTTCGCTAAATTATATATCGTATACCCATGTTGCGGCTTCAGGTGCCGTAGAGATATTTAAAAACGGTTCTTCTGCCGAGACTGATACATTGACCGCCACTGGTGATGTCTCTTTTACTGGTTATAGAATTGGATATGTGAATACTTCCGACCACCCGCTTAATGGGATTATTGATGAGTTTCGTATTTCTGATGTTATTCGTTCCGCAGACTGGATAGCTGCGCAGTATAAGGCTATGTCTTGTACCTTTACTACGTTTGGCGCAGAGATTACAGAGGGCGAGAGGGAGATTATAGTTAGAGATAGTACGATTACAGTAGATGCAGAAGATGCAAGGTGGGTATGGGATGAGTCTTCAGGAAGAGCAGGCGGTGGTATTTCTCAATATTATGATAAAGATATAAGCGCTACTGATAATCGTATCTTGAGCAATGATTCAGAAGTAGTTTACAGGAAATGGCATGCTTCGTTTGCCCAGGACAATGACGGAGCTAATGAGGATGGTGAGTTTGAGCATGGTTATACTGGTGACCTTACTATATTGGAGTCTACGCCTACAAGAACAGCAATCCTGCAGTCAACCACGATGGATTCCTGCGAGGACGATACAATAATTCTGGAGAGAGATTACTTTGTTTATCCGGATAATTCTCGCATAACTATGCAGCAGCGTTTGGATTATACCACTGGTGCTTCAGCAGGCGCTACTAATGGTCCGAGACAGATCTTTTCTGTTGATACGAATAACTATGACGGCCAGGCACAAGCTTATACTTCTAACCTTATTGAAGGTCGCTTCACTGATTCTGGTAATTCAGGCGCTGACATGGTGTATGGCTTTTATGAGTCGTACTTTGGTACAGTTGATCAGACATTTGTAACTACAGGGACCTATAATATAAGGGCACTTTTTAGCGTAGATGCCGAAGCTATCCCAGCAGGAGAGCATATAAATAACTATTCTATTTGGTATCAGATTACCAATGCTGCGTCAAGCCAATCTAACTACATTAATGATTTTCGCAATCCTGATGCACTAGACTTTTCAGCAGGCTCAGCAGTGTCAGGGGATGAGAGGTGGGATGAGGTTGAGACAAGTGGAGGTCTGAGCTTTGATGGGGCGGATGATTACGTAAGAGCAGATGACACAGCAGCTCTTAGTCCAACAACTGCTGTTACAGTCGAGGCATGGTTTTTTGTTGATGCCACACCAGGGGATGCTGGTAAGTCAACGCCGCATTTTGGCATGGTTCAGAAAGACGGAGGGATTAGTGGTTTCGGTAACTATGGTTTTCGACTTATGAGTGATTTTAGGGTTATGGCTATGCTTTCCCATGGCAGTGGAAGCGGCGAGAATGCCAGTTCTAATTCTAATGGTAAAATTATTAAAAATAAATGGCAGCATGTTGCTATGACATATGATAAAAATGTGCCTGAGTGGAATATATATATAAATGGGACACTTGATGAATCAAAAAATACATATTCAGAGACACTTCTAGATTCCGGAGATCCGTTTCTTATTAGTAACGGAGATGGAAGATATTTTAGCGGGAAGATAGATGAAGTCCGAGTTTGGAATGTTGCCAGGACTCAGACACAGATACGTGAAAACATGTACAAGGAACTTACCGGCAGCGAATCCAATCTAGTTGCTTATTATAAACTCAATGAGGGAAGCGGACAAACTGTTACTGATTCTGCTGGGAGCAGCGATGGTCATTTAGGCGTAACTACAGGCAGCGAGGCCAGTGATCCATCTTGGCATATTGGTTATGCAGGCGACGGCTATAACGAGGCTGAAGGCTGTTACACTGTGACTTGCGGTGGTACTTATACTACAGGCACGCCTCAGGCTGCGTTTGATTTAGATGGGTCAAGCAATCAGCGCTACAATCCTGTGTTTAAGTTTCGCCATTACACCTCATTCACAGACCCTGTTTATCGGATTGAAACAGCATCAGTAAAGACTAATGATACAGATTATGTCGCGGATCTTATACCATTTACAGACGCGTATTTTATGAATGATACTGCAGGCGATCCTGTGATGACAGATCTTGGTCAGGCAGGAAATCCTGATAGTGAAAGCGAATATTTTGCTTCAACCAGCAAAGACTATACTTTAGATCTGGATGAGGCAGCAACTACACCTAACAATGGTACGCCTGATGGTGACGCAATATACTTTGGGAGTCACCAGAAATTTTCAGGCGTAAACATAGACTTAGATACTAATGGCGTAGGAGGTAATGGCGAATGGCAGTACTGGGATGGTGATTCATGGACAGATATGAGCGTGAGCGAAACCGTGACAGATGCAAAGAAATTCTTTGCAGACGGCGCTGTGTACTGGGCAGACACAGATGTGCTTGGCTGGCAAAAGACAGCTGTGGGCGCAGGGGATGAGACAGGGTTGGTGGGGTATTGGGATTTTAATGAGGATACAAGTGGTTCAGCAGATGGCGATACGATATATGATCGCTCAAGTAATAGCAATAATGGCACAGGAGTAGACGGAGCCAATAATACGGGGCTCGCCTGGGCTGCAGGGAGAGCTGGTAATGCTATTGAGTTTGATGGGGTGGATGATTATGTAAGCATGGGTGACAATGTCGATATTGCATCTGCACTCACAGTTGAAGTATGGGTAAAGACAGATTCAGTCAGTGGAGACCATATAATAGACAAAGACAACGAGTATGCTCTCTACTTTTCTGGAACCACACTAAGGTGGAAAATAGGAACAACAGACCCAACTAATGCAGTTTATAGTAGTTGGACTGATGGAAAATGGTATCATCTCGTTGGGATATGGGATGGTACAAACGCTTCTCTTTATATTGACGGAGCTCTTATAGGCACTGATACCAAGAGTGCAACAGCTACAACTAATGCTTTATTTATTGGAACTAATTCACCAACGCCAGGCAGCTACTTCGATGGTCTCATAGATGAAGTCCGTATTTACAATGTTGCCCGTAGCCCAGCCCAGATCAAGACTGATTATGAACGAGGCCGTCAATATTACCAGACTCGCTTTGTCACTACCACAGCCTATACCACAAACCCTGTTGAAAACCAGATAAAGACTGACTTAATGGTGGTACAGGATTTAACAAATACCTTTGATACAGCCACGAGCGATACAGTGCTTATAAATAAGACACCTAATGATGCGCCTTCAGCGCCTACAATAGATAACTACAATGACGGGAGTTGGGGTAAGGATAATACGCCTACGCTGCAGTTTGATCTGAGCGATCCTGATGCGGGAGACATAATAAAGTACCAGATCCAGATAGATACCGCTGCTACATTTGATTCTCAGTCAGGCAGTCCGCTCGTGGATGTGACTGAAGGCACAGGGAGCGCTTCGCCTAGAAGCAATGTTCAGTATACTCCTTCGACATTGAATGATGGAAGCTACTACTGGAGGGTAAAAGGTATTGATGATGAGCCGGCAGAAGGTAATTGGGCTACAGCGAACAGCGGCGCGATCGCATTTAAGATCGATACAGTGCTTCCTACTGTGACAGGCGTGGCGTGTTATGCTGATTCTTTAAGCGATGGAGCAAGCTATGACGATGATGCGACAGTGGGGTTACAGTGGACGGAATACGATGCTTTGAGCGGTATTGCTTTGGTGAATGCCTGTATTGGCACTACTCCTCCAGATGAATCTGTAAGCGTAGCCGCGGAGTCTGATACTGATACTGGCAGTGCGGGGTCAAATACTTATTATGTGCAGGTTATCGATAACGCAGGAAACCCCAGTACTGTAGGCAGTGATACCATTACCATTGATTTGACTAATCCTACTGCGCCCGGTAATCTGACATTTGCGAGTAAGACCGCGAATTCAGTGACATTGACTTATGGCGCACAGAGCACTGAGACGTATTTTGATACGTATAAGATTTATTATAAACAGGCGCAGAGTGGAGTCACTACAAGCGATACTCTGCATACTGCTGAGCCTGATGCGACTAATTTAGATGAGCAAGATTATAATAGCGCTACTACAGCCACAATATCCAGCCTTACTACAAATCAGTATTACACCTTTAATATATGGGCGTATGATTTTGCCGGCAGGAGCGCTGCTGCGGCGCAGGAGATCACTGTTTTTGTAGGCGAATGTACACTCATTTCCAGCAGTATTGACTATGACGACGGCGTGGACGCTATTTCATGGGGCGAGATTTCCTGGAACGACACAGAGACAAGCGGTGATGTAAATTATCAGGTGCAGTTTTGGGATGGAGACAGCTGGGAGCTTATACCTGACGGTGCATTGAGCAGTAACTCTTCAGGTTTTGATACAAGCCCTATAAATATAGCAGGGTTGAATACCACTACGTATAATCAGATCCGGCTTAAGGCTACATTCACATATGGAGCGACAGCTACTCCTGTAATGAGCGATTGGACTGTGGCGTGGATCCTGGATACTACTGATCCTGTCCCGAGCGAGGTCGAATTCCAGGAGGTCGATATAAATGGGGATCCTTCTGATAGCAGCTCTGTGTATATCATAGAGAATGACGGCGCGGATACTTATACAATATATTATTCAGGCGATGGTACTTCGTATGTAAAGGCATATTATAATACTCAGCCAACTGACGCTGATAGCGGAGTGAAAGAGGTGGCATTTCCTTATGTGTTCGGTATAGCTGATAGCGATGATACCTCGTCACCTTACAGCATGCAATATACAATAGATTCAAGCGATACAAACACAGGCGGTCCGTGGGCTACAACTGTATATGATAATGTTAACAGAAGCGCTGTATCTACAAATGCGCTGTATATAGTTAAAGAAGTGGTTCCAAATTTGACTCGCGAGCAGTTAAAGACAGTCTCAGGCGGGGCTGATATCAGTCATACTGATTGGACAACAGAGTGGCAGGCTGACAATGATCCTTATGTGGCGTGGGCGTCTACTTCACCTATAGTTGATTATTATACAATAGAGGTCACTGGGCAGACAAGCATCAGCCCGATAAATAAAGGCACTACTGCCAATCATCAGTTTACTGATAATCAACTGAATACGGGCGTGAATTATATTACTATTAAGGTTTACACAGAGGTTGGCAAAACAGCTTCCAAGACAATTACATTTCGTGTGTTGGGAGGCAGTCCGCCAGATGTTGACCTTACTTATCAAGGCTCAGCACCTAGTACAGGGGTGTGGTATCAGGGCACAGGCGAGCAGTTTAGCTTTACCAGCGTGCATTTGGATAATAATGAGGTAGGATATTATAAATATGTAATTGATACAAGTTCTGATGATAGCAATGCTACGACAGATCCGTCCAGCGGCACGCAATGGTCATCAGGCACTTTGAATGCGGATATACCTTCCAGCAAATACATCTATATTCACTACAAGCCATATCCTGATTCAGGTGAGGATGTGGGCGCTACTACGCACGAAGGCCCCTTCCAGTATGTCGAAACCGGCCGTTTGTTACGAGGAGGCAAGTTCTTCGACGACGACGGCACCTTCATAGAACACGGCCCCAAATCGCAGTAACAAAATCATTGACATTTTTCGCTAGAGCAGTAGACTATATTTAAAGAATAGGGGGATTGTATGTTTAGAAAGCTATTTCTTGTTTTGATTATTTTTCTAGTGTTGCCTAAAGGAGTTTTTGCAGTGAGTCAGGAAGATAAGAATATTATTCTGCAAGAGATAGGGAATTTTATGGACAAGGACCCCTCCATTATTAACGAAGCTGTGCGCATTATTCTTGATGATTATGAGCGGGAAGGCAAGGTTGACGAGGCAGTAACATTTTACAGGAAGGCATTGGATGTATTGCCGAATAACGCCAGGTTAGTTATAAGGTTTGCGGATAGTTTAAGCGAATGGCGCAGGTGGGATGAGGCGATTGAGCAGTATAGAAGAGCGCAGATACTGGAGACGAATAATCTGTGGCACTCTATGCGCGTAGCAGATCTTTTGGTGGCGCAAGAAAGATATGACGAGGCAAAGAATGTGCTGGATAATATTGTTGCGCAGGCGCAGGACGATTGGAATAGGAGCCAGGCTCAAGAGAGACTTGCAAACATTGCCGATAAGGTTACAATAGAAGAGGTGGTCAAGTCTGAACCAGAGCCAGGACCAGAGATAAAGAGGAGCGCAGAGAAAAAGATAGAGTCAATGCCAGAACCGGAACCTAAAAAGAAGAAAAAGAAACGCGGTTGGTTCTTTAGAAGATAAACCAAAGGGGGTGTGGTAGTGAGAAAGATCGCAGCATCATTAATGTTAGTTATCTTTGTGGCGGGGCTTGTCCTTGCGGCTGAGGACGCAGTATTTGCTGCATGGGGGAAGAAAAAGGATAATGAAAAAAAAGCTGAGGTGCAGGAAGTGGTAGCTGCACCAGAAGTAACGGAAGCGCCAGAAGGAGAAGTAGTGTGCGCTTTTAAGGATGACAAGCAGATGGCAGAGTTTGAACAATTATACATTTCAAAACAGGCGACGTTCGGCAGGATGGGCGTGCTACAGGCATACTTTACAATGGAACAGAATAATCTCACAGAGATAGATCGTCAGATGCAGGAAAAGTTTGGTTTCAGAATGGACCCGAACAGTATGTACGATTTAAATAGAGATACAAAGGAGATTCGAGAGCTGGGCCCAATAGTACCACCTGCCCAATAATAAGTTTTTCACCTATAATATTCAGTAGCCAGTGTTGCTAAAAAGCGACACTGGCTATTTTTTTTGAAAATATTTGAAAGAAAATAGCCTCCTAATGTGTCTAATATAGTGAAAGGAGACTGGTCAAGGCGAAACCTCGGCCAAAAAGCTGACATGAGAAAAGTACAATTTATTGAAGACGGCGTGTACCATATTTATAATCGCGGTGCAGATAAGAGGAAGATCTTCACTGGAGACAGTGATTATTTGCGATTTATTTCTTCTGTATCAGGATTCAATACTACTAAACCAGTAGAACTTGCAAGGATATTACGGAGGCGAAACCTCCGCAAAAAAGAAAACTGCGGAGGTTTCGCCTCCGCTTTAGTTCCAGCATCGGAGAAATTGGTTAAAATCTTATACTTTGTGTTAATGCCTAATCATTTTCATTTGGTGTTACAACAGGTGGCCGCAGGTGGGGTTGAGAAATTTATGCAGAAACTTGGAACCGGCTATACCATGTATTTTAATAAGAAATACAAAAGAAGTGGAGTGTTGTTTCAGGGTGTTTTTAAGGCTATTTCAATTGAAGCGGAAAGCTACATTATGCAGATATCGTCATATATCCACCTTAATCCTTTGAAACTTATTGAGCCTGAATACAAGAAGAAGGGAGTTAGTGACTTGGAGAGAGCAAGACTTTTTCTAAGAAATTACAGATGGTCAAGTTACTTGGATTTTCTTGGGGTAAAAAATTTTCCGTTTTTAATAGATAATGAGCTGCACAAGGGTTATTTTAGAAATAGCGCAGAATACGAAGATTTTGTTTTGTCGGGAATAGCCGCGGATACTGGCGGAGGTTTCGCCTTGACCACTTGACCTGAGGGGAAACTTAACCTGACCGAGCGGCTATGGAGTTTTATGTGAGAGCATGATAGCATCCGGGTATGTTTAATGATACTCGGGGATTGATCGAGCGCTGTATTAGACGTGAAGAAAAAGCCTGGGGAGAGTTTATAGAACAATTCTCCGGTCTTTTGTATTATTCGGCAAGGGAGAAGCTGAAGAGAAGCGGCATTGCATTTGGTCGGCATGACATAGAAGATATTGTGCAGGGGATTTTTTTTGAGTTATGGCAGATGGATAGACTTAGAGAGGTGGTTGACAGGAAAAAGATAACCGCATGGCTCAGCATAGTCACTCAAAATAGAGCGCTTAATTACGCGAGGAAGAAAAAAGAAGAGCTTCTTCATGAAAATGAATTGTATAGGATAGATAATATAAAGGTAGAGCCGGATAATAGCATGTTTTTGACGGATGAGCTGGACAAGGCGATGGAGGATTTCGGCATCAAGGAAAAGGTTGTTATGAAATCCAACATAATACACGGGAGGACACATAAAGAGATAGCGGGATTTATGAAAATACCTATAAATACGGTTTCCACTATTATCGCTAGAAAAAAACCTGTTTTAAAAAGGCGCTTGAAAAAAATTTGAACCCCGTACCAAATTTTAAAGGATTCTCGTGTTATTAAGAGCAACTGATAATTAAAAGGATTCGCTATGATTTGTGAGAAAAGTTTAAAAAATTTGGTACGGGGTGAAAGAAAAAGAGGGGGTTGATGTGGCATATATAACAGAGGAAGGTGATGCAAGTGAAGTGTCCTAGTGAAAAGGAGCTTTCGTCATATCTGGACAGCGCTATTTCAAATGCTGAGCGGGAGAGGATAGAGGCGCATGTAGCTAGCTGTGGGAGGTGCCTTGATCTTTTAACACTTGCCTATGAGGCAGGGTCTGGTTCTCGGGAATGCCCGGGGTTATTGAAAGAGAAGATTGGAAAGATGATTGGGGTCAAACAGAGAAAATCACGCTCTGGATTAAAGTGGCTTTTTGGCACAATTATCATGCTTATGCTTTCGTTCGTGTTTAAAAAATACTTTTTGCAGTTTTTGGCGGCGTCGTTGATTCTAGGATTTAAGTGGGCAATGGAAGGCGAAGCCGCGAGGCGCACTATCATGATATTTAAAGGAATACAGCAGGCTCAAAAAAAAATTGAAAGAAAATCGCCTCCTGATGTGTCTAATATAACAGGAGGTGATAGGTATGGTAAATCCGGATAATGGTATCCAGGTGCTGAACCTGCGTAGGCTCAGCGGAGAATCAACCCTTAAGGCCTTTGCGGATCTCTTGTTCGCAAATGTATTTATTGTAAAAGGCCTCAAGGTGGTGGAAGGCAAGAATGGCTTGTTCGTGAGCATGCCGCAAAGGCAAGACAAAGAGGGCAAATGGCGTGATATTGCTTTTCCGACCACAAAGGAGTTTAGGGGATTGTTGAGCGACATTGTTTTATCGGAGTACGAACGTAAGCAGTAGTATCAAATGGTGCCATGTTTCATGCATGGCACCATTTCTATAATCATTCATAATCATTCATAATCCTTGACAATTCAGTTATTTGAGGATATACTTTTCACAAAAAGGGGAGTTTATGTCAAAAACGTTTAAGATTGTCCTGGTGTTATTAGTGGTTGTAAGCATTGCTTCAGCAGCCCTTGCCGTGTTCGCATTTATAGGCAAGGAAAGGGAGTACATGAAGAGGGTGCTTCTGGAGGATAAGCTGGCTGTTACACTCAAGGATAAAAGGCAGCTCGAGAAAGAAATAGATTCCAATAAGAAGGCAAAGGAAGAGACAGAGACAAAGATGGCAGAGCTGCAGACAAAGATAGATGGGTTTACAGAGCTGATCGAGGCTGAAAAAGATAAGGCTGAGGCAATGACAAAGGATCTGGCTGTGAAAAAAAAGGAAGTCGAAGGATTAAAGGATGATCTGGAAAAAGAGAGAAAAGAGAAACTGAGTATTTCAAAGAAGCTGGAGGGCCTGGAGTTTGATTACGAGAAGGCAAAGGCGAGCCTTACCAGGCTTAAGTCTGAAAAAACAAGACTAGAAGATAAGATCTCTGATTTAAAAGAGAGCTCAGTGGATTTAGATAAGATAGTGGTGAGCCCTTCCACTGTGACCAGTTCCTCGGCCAGAGTAGAGTCAGGCAAGAAAGTTTTAAAAGGAGCAGTGCTTGTCGTGAATAAAGAGTACAGCTTTGTTGTTACTGATCTGGGTCAGGATAATGGCATTGAAAAGGGCATGAAATTCGAAGTGAGGGATGGAACAGAGCTTCTTGGCGTAGCTGAAATAAATAAGGTGTATGATACAATGTCATCCGCGACTATTTTACCGGGTGGAAATATAAATCGCATGAAGAAAGGTAATTCTATTATTGAAAGTCTGTAAGATATTTGTCCCTCCTGATAAGTCTATATCTCATCGAGCAATAATGCTCGCATCCATTTCAAAGGATAGCACACGCATCAAAAATCTATTGATATCCGATGACATTTTACGCACTATAGCTGCGTTCCGGGCAATGGGGGTGCGGATTAAATTCGGGTCACGGGATGTTATAGTCCATGGTGTTGGGGTGCGGGGTTTGAAGAAACCTTCTCGTTCGATCTATCTTGGCAATTCCGGAACTACGATGCGGATATTACCCGGGATTTTGGCGGGTCAGGATTTTAGGGTTGTCCTTAAAGGAGATCGCTCGCTTTCGAGAAGGCCAATGGCCAGGATCGCGAAACCGCTCAACAAAATGGGCGCAAATGTAAAAGGAGAAACCCCGCCGCTAAAAATTCAAGGGCGCAAGTTAAAGGCCATTAAATATAAGTCAAAGATTGCAAGCGCGCAGGTGAAGTCTTGCATATTGTTGGCAGGGTTATACGCCAAAGGCATTACGAGCGTGACTGAGCCTGTGAAGTCCAGGGATCATACGGAGAGGATGCTGGCAATGTTTGGCTGCAGGCTCAAGGCTCAAGGCTGTAGGGTGAATGTAAAGGGCCCTGCGCAGTTAAAATCTCCAGGTATGATTACTATTCCAGGCGATATTTCCAGTGCCGCGTTTTTTATTGTTGCCGGTTGTATTTTGCCGAAGACCAAAATTATAATTAAAAATGTCGGACTTAATCCGACACGGACAGGGGTTATTGATATATTGAAGAAGATGGGAGCTGATATTAACCTTCAGCCTAGAGCCTCGAGCCTAGAGCCAATTGGCGACATCATTGTAGAGTCTAGCAAGCTAAAGGGTGTTACGATTTCTCCGCAAGAAGTCGTTCGGGCAATAGACGAGATACCTATAATAATGCTTGCAGCATGTTTTGCAAAAGGTGCGACATGTATTAAAGGTATAGGAGAGTTACGTGTTAAAGAGACAGACCGAGTGAAGTCTATGGTTACGAATTTGCGAAAACTAGGCGCGGACATATTGGTTGACGGTTCACGGCTGACAGTTCATGGTTATAAACCTTTGCATGGTGCGACTGTCTCTAGCTTTGGGGATCATCGCACAGCCATGACCATGCTTATCGCAGACCTCGTCATTAAAGGCAAAGTCAAAGTAACCGGCCTCAGTTGCATTAATAAGTCCTTCCCAAGTTTTTTTAAAATATTAAAGAAGATTTGACAAAGACGCAACCCTTTGGTAAAATTAATATTATTAAAATTCGAAGAGGTGAAAAATGACGCAGTTTTTTAGACTTTTAAAGAAAGGCATTGATTATTTTTTAGGTCTATTCTCAAATGATATGGGAATTGATCTTGGTACTGCTACGACCCTTGTCTATGTCAAAGGCCGCGGCATAGTTTTGTGCGAGCCGTCAGTTGTTGCGATTCAGAAGGGAGTGCGCAACGTGCTGGCTGTGGGAGAAGAAGCAAAGCGAATGTTGGGACGTACGCCCGGCAATATCGTTGCAATAAGGCCGATGAAGGATGGCGTTATCGCTGATTTTGAAATAACAGAAGACATGCTCCGATATTTTATAAAAAAGGTCCACAATCGCAGGGTATTTGTGAGGCCGCGTATGGTGATTGCTATCCCGTCAGGAATTACAGAGGTAGAGAAGCGCGCTGTAAAGGATTCCGCAGAGCACGCTGGCGCGCGCGAAGTTTATCTGGTGGAGGAGCCTATTTCAGCAGCTATCGGCGTGGGCCTTCCGATTCAAGATCCGAGCGGCAACATGATCATTGATATTGGCGGCGGCACCACTGAAATAGCTGTTATATCGCTCGCAGGCATTGTATTTTCACGCTCTATTCGTATAGGTGGCGACGAATTGGACGAAGCTATCATTGAACATTTGAAAAAGACGTACAATCTTATGATCGGTGAGCGCACAGCAGAAGATATAAAGATCAAAATAGGCTCTGCGTATCCTCTTGAAGAAGAGCTGACAATGGAGGTACGCGGCCGCGACTTAGTGGCAGGTCTTCCAAAAACAATCACGATTTCTTCTGAAGAGATAAGAGAGGCTATTGCAGGCCCGGTTTCAGCAATACTCGAAGCTGCCAGGATGACTCTTGAGAGGACACCGCCGGAGCTTTCAGCTGATTTGATCGAGAGGGGAATTATTCTGGCAGGAGGCGGCGCTCTTTTGAAGGGCGTGGATAAGCTGATAAGTGAAGAGACAGGATTACCTGTTCATATAGCTGAAGATCCGATGACCGCAGTGGCAATAGGCACTGGCAAGGTTTTAAGCGAGATCCGCTATTTAAAGAAAGTTACAGTTCGTTCCAGGTTAGATTTTTAAGTTCTCGACTTAGCGCCTACGGCGCTTCGCTCGAACAATATTCAATATTCTTCGAGCTTGCCGAGAAGAACGTTGTTATCATAAGGGTTAATATAAGTGTGTGGGCAAAAAAGAGAAAAAATTTTCTTTTGTAATAATATTTCTTAGCGCAGCCAGTCTTTTATTTCTTTCCCAGGTTTTTTCAGTAGAGACCCGAATAAAAATCCTCAATATATTCCGTATGCCGCTTAAGGTTGCTTCTGGCGCGTATTATGCGCTGCGCGATACATCTAATTTTAATGAGATCCGCAGTGAGAATAAGATCTTGCGGGAAGAGATAACCAATCTAAAAAAAGAGATCTTAACATTGCAGGAGGCTCGCTTAGAAAACAAGAGACTGAGAGAACTCCTTGATTTTACAGAATCCAAAAGGCATAAATTTGTTCCAGCTATGATGATAGCCAAAGATCCTTCAGGCCTGAAGGAAACTATTATTATCGATAAAGGTAAAGATCGTGATGTGCGCAAGGGCATGGTGGTAATAAGCGGGAATGGTCTTGTAGGCAGGGTGCGCGAAGTAGGTTGGAGTATTGCCAGGGTACTTTTGATTACTGATCGCGATTCAGTGATCAGCGCCGTTATTCAGCGTACAAGAGATGAGGGCGCGATTACAGGAAATATGAGCTCGGGTCTTATCATGAAATATCTGAATTTAGATTGTCAGGTCAAGGAAGGTGACAAAATCATTACCTCCGGATTCAGCGGAATATTTAAAAAAGGGATATTAATAGGCGAGGTGGTCTCTGCGGATAAGGACGCAAGCGGGCTTTATCTTAACGCAATCGTGAAGCCAGAGGTAGATATGAGGCAGCTGCAAGAAGTGCTTGTGATTCGCTAGAAATCAAGGGTAAAAAAGTATGTTTTTTTTATTAGCTATCATATTTGGATTTTTGCAAATGACAGTACTGGATGATGTAAATCTTTTGTTGGTGCTGGCGATTTTTGCGGGGCTGCGAAAGGGGCCGTTTTTAGGGGCGCTCGTTAGCTGCGCGATCGGGATCTTTGTGGACGTATTATCTGGCTGCGCGTTTGGATTAAATGTCGCGCTTTACAGCGCGATAGGTTTGGTAGCAGGCTTTGCCAGTGAGCACATGTCTTACAAGGAAAATATTTTTATGCAGTTCATTTTTTCATTTTTAGGCCTGGGACTATTTTATCTTTTGTATTCTATTTTGGGCGGAGTTGCCCACCCGTCTTTTTTTACCACAATTCTTTTTTCAGCCGTAATCTCGCCGCTGGTATTCAAAATAGCCGATGGCCGCCGCAGGACAATATGAGGATCAGGGCTTTAAATTTTTTATTTGCTATTCTTTTCATCTTGTTGGCCGCCTACCTTTATTATCTTCAGGTAATCAAAGGCCCTCTTTATAGAGACCTTAGCTATAAAAACAGTATTCGTCTTTTAAATATAGCAGCGCCTAGAGGGATTATATACGATAGAAATGATAATGCGATTGTCGATAATACTCTTGCCTTCGGTGTTTTTATTGTGCCGCAAGAGGCCAATGATGTTGACACTGAGATAGCAAAGCTTTCCGGTCTTCTGAATATCCCCGAGAGTTTATTAAAAAGAAATTACAAGCGCAACTATCGGGCTCCGTTTGCGCCATGTGAGCTATTGAAAAGCGTATCCAAGAGAGAGGCAATTCTCATAGAGGAGTCAAAGCTGGACATGCCAGGTGTATTGGTCGGGGAATTTCCTTCAAGGAGGTATATATATAAAGAAGCTTTCGCGCATGTTGTTGGCTATATGGGGGAGATAAACAAGAGTGAGCTGGAGTTACTCAGGAGTTATGGATATAATGCTAAAGACTTGATAGGTAAGGATGGCATTGAAAAGGTCATTGATGGTCATTTGCGTGGCAGGGATGGAGGCATGCAGGTGCAGGTTGATAATCGCGGTCGCCAGGTAAAGATCTTGAATTTTAGAAGGCCAAGGAAAGGCAATGATATATCTCTCGCAATGGACGCGAAACTGCAGAATTTTTTGTGGAAGGCAATGAAAGGGAAAAAGGGCGCCGCGGTTTTTATGGATGTTTCGAGCGGGGAGATCCTGGCAATGGTCAGCGTACCTTCCTATGACCCCGGGGGATCAATCCTTAGCGCTCTTAATGACAGCGATGCTCCTCTTTTAAACAGGGCTATAATGGGCCAGTATCCCCCCGGTTCAATCTTTAAAATAGTTGTTGCGCTTACAGGCCTAGAGTCTGAGAAAATAACATCAGAGACAGGTTTTCTTTGTCAGGGCAGATTAAAGGTTGGTGCGGGTGGTTTTCATTGCTGGAATAGGGATGGTCATGGACTTATGCGCCTTAAAGATGCAATCGCGCAGTCATGCAATATTTATTTTTATAACGCGGGACTTTCGCTGGGCGCTGAGAAGATTTTGGAATATGCCAGGAGTTTTGGTTTAGGAAAAAAGACTCACGTAGAGCTTTTAGGTGAGATGTCTGGTTTTTTGCCGTCGCGGGCATGGAAGAAGGCAGAGAGGAGAGAAAACTGGTATGCGGGTGATACCGCGAATCTTTCAATAGGGCAGGGTTATGTGCTTGCTACGCCTTTACAGATCGTTCGCATGGTAGCAGCTGTGGCAAATGGCGGTTATCTTGTCGAACCGCATATATTGAAGAGGGAACCCAAGAAGATAAAGCTGAAGCTGCAGGAAAAAAATCTACAATTGATTAGAAGCGCGATGAGCAACGTTGTCAATGGTGAACATGGCACAGGGTTTCGGGCTTGGAGCAGTACTGTTTCTATAGCTGGCAAGACTGGCACTTCTCAGTCTGGAGGAGGCCTGAGGACACACGCGTGGTTTGCCGGATTTGCGCCTTATGAAAATCCCATGATTAGTTTTGTGGTTTTCCTAGAGCATGGCGGCTCAGGAGGCGAAGTCGCCGCGCTTATCGCGAGGAAAGCCGCGGAGTACTGGTATAAAAATAAATGACAAATGTCAAATTTCAAATGACAAATGAATTATCTAATGCCAAATGTCAAATTGGGATTTTGGAATTTGGGATTTATTTGGATTTTGTCATTTGGCATTTGGATTTAATATGATGAAAAAATTAATTTTGAAAAAGTATAAGGGTTTTGATTGGGTGTTAATGGGGAGCGCGTTGGGGATTTTTGTGTTAGGACTTTTATTTTTATTCAGCGCTACATATCCTTATAATATGGGCTTTGTGTTGAGACAGGTAGTTTGGTTTTTGCTGGGGTCTTTGATGCTTATGTGGATTGTAAATATAAACTACAGAAAGATCGTGGGTATAGGAAATATATTTTATTTTTTGACAATAGCGCTTCTTTTTGCCGTGCTTTTATTCGGCAGTCGCAGGCTTGGCGCGCAAAGGTGGCTTGCATTGGGTGCTTTCAATCTCCAGCCTTCTGAATTAGGAAAGCTTTTTATAACGCTTGCGTTGGTGCAGTATCTCACAACTCATAAGGCCTACACAAGGCTCAAGAATATTTTCGTGCCATTACTTATGACAGTAGTCCCGTTTGTTTTGATACTTAAAGAGCCTGATCTCGGGACCGCGCTTATCTTTGTTCCGATATTATTTATGTTGTTGTATGTCTGGGGCGCGCCAATCAAGTATCTGTTTTCTATGATAGGCGCCGGTGTTTTATTGTCGCCGCTAGGATGGTTTTTATTAAAGGATTATCAGAAGGAAAGACTCCTGGTATTTATTGACCCGGGCGTGGATCCGCTGGGCGCTGGCTATACGATTATCCAGTCAAAGATAGCCATAGGTTCGGGTGGGATTTTTGGAAAAGGATGGCTGGCCGGTACGCAAAACCAGTTAAATTTTCTCGCAGAGAGACATACAGATTTTATATTTTCCGTAGCAGGAGAAGAGTGGGGATTTTTTGGCGGCATTGTTTTAATTACCCTTTATTATATTTTAATCAGGAGGGCAATGACTATAGTTGAAAAGACTACTGATCCCTGCGGCAAGCTTTTGGCTGCAGGGTTATTGACAATGATAGCTGTACAGGTGATCGTGAATCTGAGCATGACTATGGGGTTTATGCCTGTCGTGGGGCTGCCCTTGCCTCTTGTAAGCTATGGCGGCTCATCACTTTTAGTTACAATGACGGCGCTAGGCTTGCTGCAGAGTATCGCTATACACAGGTAGATATGTGAAAACCCCGGACAACTTACGAAGTTGTCCAAAGGGTATCCAAAAAGGAGATATGGAAAATTCTATTTTCAAGCCAGGTAGATATATAAATAAAGAATGGAACTCTGTCCATAAGGATTGGTCTGACAGTTTATTGAAAGTTGCGCTTTGTTTCCCCGATATATACGAGATCGGCATGAGCCATCTGGGCATAAGAATAATATATGGTCTCTTGAACAGCAGAAAGGATATTCTTTGCGAACGGGTGTTTGCGCCGTGGGTTGACATGGAGCAAAAGATGAGAGCGGAAGGGGGCATGCTTTTGTCGCTGGAAAGCAGGAAGCCGCTGAAGGATTTCGATATAGTAGGCTTTTCTCTTCAGTACGAGATGAGCTTTGTGGATGTCTTGAATGTTCTGGATCTTGGCCAAATCCCGCTTTGCAGCGCTGACAGAGGCGATGAACACCCATTGGTTATAGCTGGCGGGCCATGCGCGTTTAATCCTGAGCCAATGGCAGATTTTATCGACGCATTTGTGATTGGCGAAGGGGAAGAAGTGGTGCTTGAGATAACAGACGTTATTCGGGATACGGGATATGGGATACGGGATACGAGAGATACTGTATTGAAAAGGCTTTCAATGATAAAAGGAGTATATGTGCCCCGAGTCCCGAGTCCCGAGTCCCGAGACCCTATAAACAAAAGAATTATCAAGGATCTCGATGCCGCATATTTTCCCACTAATCCTATCGTCCCGTATCTCCAAATTGTCCATGATAGGATTAGCCTTGAGATCATGCGTGGATGTCCGCACCGTTGCAAGTTTTGCCAGGCATGTAAAATCTTTCACCCTCTTCGTATACGCTCGGTAAAAAGGATTTTAGAAATCGCGGAAGAGTCAATAAAAAGCACAGGCTATGAGGAGATTTCACTTTTGTCTCTTTCCAGCGGAGATTATCCGTACCTCGAAGAGCTTATTGGAAAATTATCGGAGAGATTTAAGCCTCAGGGAGTAAAGATATCCTTGCCTTCTCTCAGGGTTAAGAGTTTTGATACCGGCAGGGCAGCTGGTATTGTAAAGAGGACTGGATTAACATTTGCGCCAGAGGCTGGCAGTGATCGGTTGAGGGAACTTTTAAATAAGGATATTGAAAATAAAGACATAATCGAGAGATCTGCGATTGCGCTTAAATCAGGATGGAAAAAGGTCAAACTTTATTTTATGATAGGCTTGCCAGGTGAAAGAGAAGAGGATTTAGACGCGATCATAGAGCTTGCCTCGA
Organism: Candidatus Omnitrophota bacterium; assembly: GCA_042571405.1. Lineage (GTDB taxonomy): Bacteria > Omnitrophota > Gorgyraeia > Gorgyraeales > Gorgyraeaceae > Gorgyraea. The sequence continues at coordinate 33,453 of JBHPHU010000006.1, forward strand.
ATATAAAAAGAGTCAGCCTGAGCATCTCTCCATTTATACCCAAGTCACATTCGGAATTTGAAAGAGAAGGCATGGAAGATATGGAAGTGCTGGAAAATAAAAGAGAATATTTGCGTTCAAAGACAAAGATAAGAATGGACTTTCATGATCTTCGCATGAGCAGGATTGAAGCGATTTTATCCAGAGGAGACAGAAAGACAGGTCAGGCTATAAAAATGGTCAGGCAAAAAGGCGCCAGGCTCCAGGCATGGACAGAGCATTTTAACTACGATCTTTGGCTGCAATGTTTTAAAGAGTGCGGGATTGATCCAGATGATTATTTAGTAAAAACAGCCGCGTCAGAATCCTTGCCGTGGGATTTTATCTCGACTTTGCCTTCTCTGTAGCCTAGGTTGATACGCAGGGTTTACCCCGTTCCAAATTCTAATCAATATTTAATTTACTATTTGTAACTAATTATGCGTAATTTTGATATATTGTTTGATGGTTTTTAAGAATCGTAATCGGTAAGTAAATGGGGGTACTGTCATCCCCGCTTTCGCGGGGATGACCAAGTGAGCAACACCCCCTGTTAACTCACCGATTACTAAGAATCTGGAACGGGGCTTGAAGTTAGAGAGCTGGTAATGTATAATACAGTAAACGGAGGTTGATATGATTGATTTCTTAAGCAATATGTCCCTGGTCCCCAAAGGCTTGAAGTACAAAACAATGATTGCCTTTTCTCTTATGTCACTTATACCGCTTTTGATATGCGTATGGCTTGTTACGACCTACATCTTTCCTAATATTTCTTTATTTCTTGGTCTTTCATTGGGCAATATAAGTCTAATATTGGTTATATCTGTTATTATATCTCTTCTGGGGCTTTATATGGCAAAGCAGATGATAGATCCTGTTATTAAGATGGCGGGCTACGCAAAGGATATTGCAGAGGGCAATGTGGATAAAGTGATTAAAGTTGATCGCGAGGACGAGATCGGAGCCTTGTCAATGTCTTTAAATATTATGACGCATAAGATCAAAGAAAACATGGAAGAACTGAAGAATTATGGAGAAAAGACGAAATTGATCAATATGGAAATAAATAAGAAGGTGCTTGCTCTTTCAGGGCTTTTGCAGGTAGGTAATCTCATATCTTCCTCAAATGATATTTTAAGGGTCCTTAATTTTATATCGCAAAAAATATCAGAGCTTGAGAATGATTCTTGCTCTTTTATTGTGCTGCCGGACAGCGCTTCAGGAGAACTCAAGATATTTTCGTATTCAAATATTGAAAAAAGTGAACTGGATAAATTAGCGTTCAAAAAAGATGATCTTGTCACGGACATGCTTATTATAGACAAGTCTTCAAAATCCAGGGATACAATAGCGAGTAAAATTATTGCCTTGCTTGATTTGAAAAACATCGCTATCTTTCCAATATTTATTGCCAGAAAGCCTTATGGTATGGTTGTCTTGGGCAATACAAAAGAGAGCTTTCTGTTCAAGGAAGATGAGAGGGAGTTACTGAGGATATTTGTCAAACAGGTTGCGATAGTCGTTGAGAACGATATCCTGACAAAAAAAGCAAAGGAGTTGGCGATAAAGGATGAATTAACAGATCTTTACAACGAAGGTTTTATACATACAAGGCTTGACGAAGAAATAAAAAGGGCGCGTCTTTACCAGAGGCCATGCGGTTATTTGCTCATAGACATTGATAATTTCAAGGATTTTCATGAGCGCTTTGGCGTGTCAAGGGCGGAAACATTACTAAAATGTTTGGGCGGGATGCTTGATAGCAGCGTGACAGCTGTGGATAAAGTCGGCCATTTCTCCGCAGACAGGTTTGCAATAATTGTTCCCGAGAAAAATAAAAAACAAGTTGCAGGTATCGCAGAGGAGATAAGGAAAAAAGTAGAATCTGATCTCGCAAAGATCATGGAATTTAGCGGGAAGTTGACAGTGAGCATAGGCGTGAGCGAGAACCCCATCGATGGCTCAAACGCGGATGAACTTATGAAAAAAGCAGAAAATCTTGTAAAGAACGCTAAATCATTAGGAAAGAATCGGGTGGTTGTTTAGTCTTGAAATACCCTGGACAACTTCGTAAGTTGACCAGGGTGCCGAAAGGAGAATTGCATGGCGATAGATCTAAATCAATTGTTAAAGGAGATGATAAAGCAGAATGCCTCGGATTTACATTTGGGGGTTGGGTCTGTTCCTCATCTAAGGGTACAGGGGAGCCTTGTGGCCCTTGGCGAAGAAGAATTGACTGAGAATTCGTCAAAGGATTTAATATACTCTATCCTTACAAATGAGCAGAAGGCGCGTTTTGAAAGGGAGAGGGAACTGGACTTCGCTTTTACTAAAAAAGAATTTGGCAGATTCAGGGTCAATGTATTCTGGCAGATGGGCTATGTGGGAGCGGCTATCAGGGCGTTGCCTTTTAAGATGCGGAGTTTTGAAGAATGTGGCTTGCCGGTAAAGGTGATGGAGGGGTTCTGCGAAAAACCAAAAGGTCTTGTGCTTGTCACGGGCGCTACTGGTAGCGGGAAATCTACGACACTCGCATCCATGGTAGACTGGATTAATAATCGCAAGGATTGTCATATAATTACGGTTGAGGATCCCGTAGAGTATTTGCATACCAATAAGAAGGCGATAATAGACCAGAGAGAGGTTGGCAGCGATACACTTACTTTTGCGAATGCGCTTAAACATGTCTTGAGAGAAGATCCTGATGTTATCTTAGTCGGTGAGATGAGGGATCTCGAGACAATAGAGGCGGCATTGACTATCGCGGAAACAGGTCATTTGGTTTTTGCGACATTGCATACATCAGACAGCGTACAGACGATAAATCGTATCATCGATGTCTTTCCTGCCAGGCAGCAGGCCCAGGTCAGGACTCAGCTTTCATTTGTGTTAATGGGCGTTCTGTCGCAGCAGCTGATACCAAGCCGATCTGGAAAGAGCAGGGTGTTGGCAGTGGAGGTGTTGGTAAATAATCATGCAGTGCGGAGCCAGATCAGGGAATCAAAGGCGCATCAAGTTTATTCTACCATGCAAACCGCTCAGAAAAAAGGCATGCAGACAATGAACCAGTCGCTCTTCGAGCTTTTTGTGAAAGGACATATTACGAAGGAAGATGCCATGAGCAGGACCACTGAGCTGCAGGATTTAGAGAGGATGTTCAAAGAGAAAGTATGACAAAAAAGATAATTCAGAAAAAATTAGGAGAGCTTCTTATTGAAAGAGGAGTTATTGATCAGAAGCAGCTTCAGCATGCGCTTGAGGTGCAAAAGACAGAGGGCGGGCTTATCGGCCAGGTCCTTGTTGGCCTGAGATACGCGACTGAAGAGGCTATCGCGCAGGCATTGACCGCGCAATACGGGTTTCCTTATCTGCCGCTCGATAACTATGATATAGATTCTAATATTGTTAAGATCGTGCCAAAGAATGTGGCTACGCAGTTTTGTCTCATCCCTGTGGATAAAATAGGAAATAACCTTACTATAGCGATGTCAAATCCGCTTAACAATCTTGCTATAGAAGACATAGAGCTTGTTTCAGGCCTGTGTGTCCAGATATTCGTAAGCACAGCCACGGATATAAAGAACGCGATAAATAAGTATTATAAATAACTGAAGGCTGACAATGTATTCTCTTAAAGAGCGCCTAACTGAGATATTGATAAAGAATAAGGTTATCACTGACGCGCAGCTAAAAAAGGCCCTGAAGATACAGAAGCAAAAAGGCGGCTTACTCAAAAACATTCTTGTTAATCTTGGATTTGCCAGTGAAAGAGACCTGATGGCAGCCTTAAGTCAAGGTTTAGGTATCCCGCCCATAGCGCTCTCTCGTTTTAAAATCGACCCCGAGATATTAAAGCTAGTGCCAGCTGAGGTAGCGAAAAAATATCAGATCGTCCCTGTCTCTAAAGTAGGAAATATCCTTACGATAGCAACGGCTGACCCTTTGAATGTGTTTGCGATAGATGATATTCGTTCGCTCACGGGATTTGAGACAGGCGCTATTATTGCGTCGCAAAAAGAGGTGCAGGATGTAATAGAGCAGCATTATGGCGGATATTCTCCTGTAGCAATGGAAGAGTTGATGGAAGATATGAAATCCGCAGATCTTGAGATCATAAAGACAGATGCTGAAGAGGCGATTGATTCTGCGAAGCTTTTTAAGCTGGTAGAGGAAGCGCCTGTTGTAAGATTGACCAATACGATTCTTGAAAACGGCATAAAGGCGCGATCTAGCGATATCCTGATAGAGCCAATGGAAAAATCCCTGCGTATACGTTACAGGGTAGACGGAGCGCTTAAGATAATAGAGTCTTTGCCAAAAAATATGCAGGAGACTATTGTCTCAAGGATAAAGATTATGTCTCGACTGAATATTGCTGAGCGCAGGCTCCCCCAGGATGGCCGTTTTAAATTAAGAATAAAAGACAATGAAGTGGATTTCAGGGTTTCTATCCTACCTTCGTCTAGAGGAGAAAAGGTAGCGCTCAGGGTGCTCGATAAATCTAGCGCTATGCTGGATATAGAAAAACTCGGCTTAGAAAAGAAGAATATAGCAATACTTAAAAAATCCGCGTCCCGTCCTCATGGAATGATACTGGCGTGCGGGCCTACGGGCAGCGGAAAGACGACCACGCTTTATTCATTATTAAAATACGTCCATTCATCAGAGAAGAACCTTATAACAGTCGAAGATCCTGTTGAATACCAGATCCAGGGTGTAAACCAGGTCACGGTAAGGACTGAGTTAGGTCTTACATTCGCAAGTTCATTGCGTTCTATCCTGAGGCAGGATCCTGATGTAATAATGATAGGAGAGATCAGGGATTTTGATACAGTGGATATTGCCATAAAGTCTGCGCTTACAGGACATCTTGTCTTTTCGACGCTGCACACGACAACAGCATGTGGTTCAGTAGTGAGGTTGGTAAACATGGGCGTAGAACCTTTTCTTATAAGCGCTTCCTTGATAGCCATAGTCGCCCAGAGATTGATCCGTAAGTTATGCCCAAAGTGCAAGGAATCTTATAAGCCCAGTGATGTGATTATCACTGATCTACGTATCAGTAAGGATAAATCCAAGAAAGCGGTTTTTTACAAGTCAAAGGGATGCGAACACTGTTTTGGCACAGGGTATAGCGGAAGGTTGGGCATATGTGAAATCCTGACTTTAAGTCCGTCGATAAAAAATATGATTTTAAAGCATGCGCGGGAAAGCGAGATCAAAGAACAGGCAAGAAAAGAAGGAATGCGGACACTCAGGGAAGACGGCCTTATAAAGGTGTGCGAAGGGGTTACCAGCTTAGAGGAGATATTGAGAGTTACGGTAGGAGATGAATAGATTAACCTCATTTTATTCGACAGCGCGAATTATCGCGAATAAATCTGTCATTTGTGTTTTATTGAAACTCTAGGCACTAAAATAAAAAATGGCGACTACACATTATAAATTAAGTCAGGCCTTGGTTAAAAATAAACTTATCTCAGAGAAAGACCTTAAGCGCGTAAGAGAAAAGCAGGCGAGAGAAGGCGGGAGCTTGCCTGAGATACTTCTCAAAGAAGGATTAGTGGACGAAAAGGATTTGCTGGCCGTTATGAGTACCACCTTTAGCATCCCTGCCATAGATCTCTCAAAATATAAAGTAGAACAGGATTCCATTGCTCTTATACCCGAAAAAGTAGCAAGACAATACAAGGCAATTATCATATGTAAATTTTCTACAACGCTTATTGTGGCCATGGTTGACCCGCTAAATATATTTGCAATAGATGACTTGAAGATGATCACAAAGTGCAACATAGAACCAGTGTTGAGTACAGAGACAGAGATATTTCGGGCAATAGATAAGTTTTACGTCTCAGAGGAAGGGACACTATCAGACATTATCAAAAATACTGAAGACGGCGATGTAGAAGTAATAAGCACTGCAAAAGAAGAGTTTGATATAACTGACGCGGCCCTTGAAGGAGAGGCGCCTCCAATAGTAAAAATGGTAGACCTGATTCTCGTGGAGGCGTTAAAGAAAAGGGCATCAGATATTCATATTGAGCCGGAAGAAGATGGTCTGCGGGTTAGATACAGGGTAGACGGCAGCCTTCATGACGCGCTTAAGATCCCAAAGAAAAATCAAAATGCGATCCTGGCAAGGCTTAAGATCATGTCAGGAATGGACATAACAGAGTCGCGCACGCCTCAGGATGGCAGGTTCAGGATACGTACGCGGAGAAAAGAAGTTGATTTCAGGGTTTCGGCCTTACCTACATCATTCGGAAGCAAGATAGTGTTGAGAGCGCTCGATAAAGCCAATCTTTCCATGGGACTTGATAAATTAGGATTTTCAAAACACACCCTGGCGAAATTCGAAGAGGCAATTGCTAAACCATTTGGCATGATACTGGTAACGGGTCCTACGGGCAGCGGTAAATCTACTACACTTTATTCTGTGTTAAACCAGTTAAATACGCCGGACAAAAATATTATAACAGTAGAAGATCCCGTAGAATATCAGGTCGAGGGGATAACGCAGGTACAGGCGAATTCAGATATAGGTCTTAATTTCGCTAGTGGGCTGCGGTCTCTCTTGAGGCAGAGCCCTGATGTGATAATGATAGGAGAGATACGCGATTCAGAAACCGCTGATATAGCGATAAAGGCATCGTTGACAGGCCAGCTTGTCTTGAGCACGCTCCATACCAATGATGCGCCGACAGCTGTTAATCGGCTTATGGATATGGGCATTGAACCTTTTTTGATCGCCTCTTCAGTAATATTGGTTGCAGCGCAGAGGTTGTGCAGGGTAATATGCCCAAGCTGCAAAGGAAAGGTGGTAGATTGCAAAAAGTGCTCAGGAACAGGTTATTATGGAAGGCGCGCTGTACTGGAAGTCTTGAGCATTGATGATAAGATGCGGGAGATGATCATAGAAAAGGCTTCGACGGATGACATAAGAGACTACGCTATTTCTAAAGGGATGAAAACGCTCAGGGATGACGCAATGGAGAAATATGAGGATGGAATTACTACGATGGAAGAGGTTTCCAGGATTACTTCGGAGGACTAAATATGCCGATGTTTAGATATGTTGCGAAAGAAAGTACAGGCAAGACAGTAAGCGGCACCTTAGAATATTCTGACAAGGCCGTGTTGATAGACGCGCTTCGCAGGAAAGGACTTGTCATAATCTCGATAAATGAGACCAAGAAAAAAAAGGCCTTATTTAGCTCAGAGAAGGTAAAGTTAGACGATGTAGTTATCTTTTCCAGGCAGTTGGCCACAATGGTAGATAGCGGCATACCACTTGTGCAGGCCATGGATATTTTATACGACCAGATAGAAAAGCCTCACTTTAAAAGTATTATGGCGACTATCAGGGATGATATAGAGGCAGGAGCTAGTTTTTCAGACTCGCTTTTGAAACACCCTGCTGTTTTTTCACCCCTTTATATCAATATGGTTAAGGCAGGCGAATCGAGTGGCGCGTTGGATGATATCCTGGATAGGCTCGCTAGTTATTTAGAAAAGGCAAGCGCCTTACAGAGAAAGGTACAATCCAGCCTGATCTATCCTGCTGTGGTGGTAACCATGGCAATGCTCATAACGCTTGTCATGCTTCTGAAGGTCATACCTACGTTCAAAGGCATATTTTCGATGCTGGGAGGCACATTGCCTTTGCCGACGAGGATCTTGATTTTCGTTAGCGATACATTGCGCAGTATGTTTTTGTATGTGGTTGCTGTTTTTAGCGTAGTTGGCTTCGCGCTGGCGAGATACTTAAGGACATCGCAAGGTAAGTTTGTGTTTGACAGGGTTACTTTGAAGCTGCCTATTTTGGGGACACTTTTAAGAAAGGTGGCAGTTGCGAAGTTTACAAGGACGCTTGCTACACTGGTAAAAAGCGGGGTGCCGATATTGGTTTCGCTTGAAATAGTAGCGAAGACTTCAGGGAATGCAGTAATAGAAAAGGCACTGGAAGACGTTAGAAAAAGCATAAAAGAAGGGGAGAATATAGCTGATCCTCTTGCAAAAAGCGGCGCGTTCCCACCCATGGTGGTGAGGATGATAAATGTAGGGGAACAAACAGGCGCGCTTGAGAAGATGCTCGGCAAGATCGCGGATTTTTATGACGATCAGGTGGATGCTGCTGTGAGTGGGTTAACCAGCCTTATAGAACCGCTTATAATAGCTTTTCTAGGTGTGATGATAGGCGGTATAGTAATAGCCATGTTTCTGCCGGTATTCAAGATGACAGAACTTCTCGCGCACTAGGACTGGGGATGCCTCCAGTCCTGTCATTTTCGAGGAAGCGGGAATGACAGTAGAAAAGACTATCGCAGCATTTGCATTTTTAAAGGATTTGTTATATAATAATGCTTCTATAATTGGGAGGCTGATTTGAGCAAGGTTCTTACGTTTATAATGGCTGGCGGAAAAGGCGAAAGACTTTCTCCTCTTACAAATGAGAGGACCAAGCCAGCAGTGCCTTTCGGAGGCGTATATAGGATCATAGATTTTACGCTTTCTAACTGCGTGAACTCTGGATTGCGGAAGATACATGTACTTACGCAGTACAAGTCTTATTCGCTTACAAGGCATATCTCCGGAGGATGGAATGTCTTGAATGGCGAGCTGGGCGAATATATAGATATTATTCCTGCTCAGCAGCGTCTTGACGAGCGTTGGTATCAAGGCACAGCTGATTCTCTTCACCAAAACATCTATGCCATTGAGGATGAAAAGCCGGATCATATTTTAATACTTGCCGGGGACCATGTCTATAAGATGGATTATAGGGACATGTTGGATTTTCATGTAGAAAAGAAAGCAGATGTTACTCTGGGCGTAGTGCAAGCACCTGCTGAGATAGCTACCAAGCTTGGCGTGTGTGAGATCGATAGCGAGTCAAGGCTGGTGAAATTAATAGAAAAGCCCGGCGTTGAAACAGCTAAATTTAAAGACTCAAAAGATCTATTTGTATCAATGGGAATATATGTGTTTAACAGGAATGTCTTGGAGGATGTTTTGCGCGAAGACGCGAAGAATAAAAAATCCTCACATGATTTTGCCAAAGATGTTATACCTATGATGCTCAATAAGCATAATATCTATGCCTATAATTTTTCATACAAAGACAAAAATGAGCCAAAATACTGGCGTGATGTCGGAGATATTGACGCATATTACGAAGCCAATATGGAGCTAGTGAAAATTCTGCCGCATTTTAATCTTTATGACAATGATTGGCCGTTCAGGACTTATCAGAGGCAGTTCGGGCCATCAAAGACAGTGTTTGCGCAGGAAAATGCCAACAGGGTAGGCATGGCATTAAACTCACTTGTCTGTAACGGTTGCATAATAAGCGGCGGCAAGGTCAATTCCAGTATTCTTTCTCCTAATGTCAGAATAAACAGTTTTTCAGATGTAGCGGATTCTATTCTTATGGAAGGCGTGGAGATAAGCAGGTATGCTAAAGTCCGGCGGGCTATTATCGATAAATACGTTAAGATCCCGCAGAAGATGGAAATAGGTTTTGATCTGGAAAAAGATAAAAAAATATTTACGGTTACGGATTCTGGTATAGTCGTTATACCTAAAGGCACGGTATTGTAAAATGATACGAAAAGCCGTTATAGATGATGTAAAAGAGATCCAGGGGCTTATAAATTTTTATGCAAAAAAAGACAAGATGCTCCCTCGTTCCATAAACGAACTCTATGAGAATCTCAGGGATTTTTTTGTATACGAGAAGAATGAAAAGATCGCGGGGTGCGTGGCGCTTCATATCAGCTGGGAAGATCTTGCTGAAATAAAATCCCTTGCTGTAGCAGAGTCAGAGCAGAAACAGAAAATAGGGGCAGCCCTGGTTGATGCAGGCCTTGAAGATGCCAAGAAATTAAAAGTAAAACGCGTATTCGCGCTTACCTATGTTCCTAAATTTTTTGAGAAGTTTGGATTTAAGAAAGTAGAGCACTCAGAATTACCACACAAGATCTGGTCAGAGTGCATCAGGTGTGTGAAATTCCCGGATTGCCAGGAAACGGCATTGGTGAAGGATATATAAAATGGCTTATACGATAACCGAAAAAATATTATTAAAGCATACCGACAAGAAATCTATCGCACCCGGTGATTTTATCTATGCTAACATTGATATGGCGCTTGGCAATGATATTACCGCGCCCATTGCCATAAAGGAATTCGAATCCGTTAGGGCCAAAAAAGTTTTTGATAGAAAAAAGATCGCGCTTGTGCCTGATCATTTTACGCCTGCCAAGGACAAGAAGAGTGCTGACCAGGCAAAGCGCCTTAAGGAATTTGCCAGAAAGCATAAAATAGAGAATTATTTTGAAATAGGCCGGATGGGTGTTGAACACGCGCTTTTACCGGAGCAAGGACTTGTTGGTCCGGGCCAGCTTATTATAGGAGCTGACTCTCATACCTGCACATATGGCGCGCTTGGCGCATTCTCAACAGGCGTTGGCTCTACAGATCTCGCAGCTGGTTTCATGACGGGGCGGGTGTGGTTAAAGGTACCTGAGAGTATGAAATTTATTTATCATGGCAAGCTTGGAAAATGGACAGGTGGTAAGGATTTGATTTTGCATACTATCGGAGATATTGGCGTAGATGGCGCATTATATAGAGCTATGGAATTTACAGGCGAGACTATACAAGGACTACCAATGGATGACAGGTTTGCGATGTGCAACATGGCGATCGAAGCAGGCGGAAAGTCAGGGGTTATTGAGCCAGATGAAAAAACATATAGATATTTATCCCGTACCCCGTATCCCGTATCCCGTATCCCGTTAAAGAGCGACAAAGATGCTAAGTATTGCGAGGTTCGAGAATATGATGTTAGTAAGATAGAGCCGCAGGTCTCTGCCCCGCATTTGCCCAGCAATGCCAGCGCAGTGACTAAGTTTAAAAAGATAAAGATAGATCAGTCAGTAATCGGCTCGTGCACAAATGGAAGAATAAGCGATTTAAGGATAGCTGCAAAGGTCTTGAAAGGCAAAAAAGTTGATTCAAGAGTTAGACTGATAATCATACCAGCTACACAAAAGATATATGTGCAGGCAATGAAAGAAGGCCTTGCGGATATATTTATTGACTCAGGCGGCGTTTTTTCAACTCCGAGCTGCGGGCCGTGTCTTGGCGGACACTTGGGCATCTTAGCAAAAGGTGAACGCGCAATCGCCACCACGAACAGAAATTTCCGCGGTAGAATGGGGCATCCTGAGAGTGAAGTGTATCTCTCGAACCCGGCTGTAGCCGCGGCAAGCGCAATAAAAGGAAGGATAGCTCATCCTGATGAAATTTAAAGGTAAGGTCTGGAAATTCGGCAATGATGTAAATACAGATGAGATCATACCCGCTCGTTTTCTTAACACGCAGGATCCTAAAGAACTGGGAGAGCATTGCATGGAGGATATTGATGCGAGTTTTTCCAAAAAGGTCTCTAAGGGCGATATAATAGTGGCAGGCAGGAACTTTGGATGTGGTTCTTCAAGAGAGCACGCGCAGATCTCAATAAAGGGCGTAGGCGTATCATGCGTTATAGCCGAGAGCTTTGCCAGGATCTTTTATAGGAATGCTATCAACGTAGGGCTTCCGATTATTGAAATACAAGATGCGGCAGATATAAAAGAAGGAGACTACCTGGAGGTAGACTTAGATAAAGGCACAGTTTTAAATTTAACAGAAGATAAAGAATACGAAACTCAACCGCTTTCCGGATTTATACAGGAAATAATCAAAGCAGGCGGGCTTCTAAAGTGGATTAAAAGTAAGGGGAGGTAAAAGAAAAATGCGTAGCGAACGAAGTGAGCGAAGTCCCGAGCGACCGAAGGGAGTCGAGGGGTACAAGATAGCAGTGCTCCCAGGAGACGGAACAGGACCGGAGGTTGTAAGGGAAGGGTTAAAGGTTTTAAAGGCAGTAGCTGAGAAAACAGGTTTTAAATACGAGACCGTAGAATATGATTTGGGCGGCGACAGATACTTGAAGACAAAAGAGCTTGTACCTGATTCTGTTTTAAAGGATCTTTCTAAGGCAGATGCTATATATCTAGGCGCAATAGGCCATCCCGGCGTAAAGCCAGGCATCCTGGAACAGGGGATCCTTTTGAAGCTCAGATTTCATTTTGATCAATATATAAACCTGAGGCCAGTAAAACTTTATCCGGGTGTATGGACGCCTATAAAAGATAAAGGGCCGGAGGATATAGACTTTGTAGTGGTCAGAGAAAATACAGAAGGGTTATATAAAGGCTTGGGCGAGTTTAGCAAGAAGGACACAAAAGACGAGATCGCGATTCAGGTTTCTCATAATACGAGAAAGGGCGTCGAGCGTTGTCTTAGGTTTGCATTTGAATATACGAAAAAGAGAAATAAGAGGAAACAGCTTACGCTTTGCGGCAAGACAAATGTTTTAACGTATGCGTGGGACCTATGGCAGAGGACATTTGATGACGTGGCAAAAGAATATAAGGATGTAAAGACAGATTACGCGCATGTGGATGCTACATGTATGTGGATGATCAAGAATCCCGAGTGGTTTGATGTCATAGTGACAGACAATATGTTCGGAGACATTATTACTGATCTGGGAGCAATGATCCAGGGCGGCATGGGTATTGCCGCAGGTGGAAATATAAACCCTGAAGGCATTTCCATGTTCGAACCAATAGGCGGTTCAGCGCCAAAGTATACAGGCAAGAACGTGATAAATCCGCTCGCAGCTATCTGCGCGGCTGGTATGATGCTTGAGTATCTGGGCGAAGAAAAAGCAGCAGCTATGATAGAGAAATCAGTAATGAAAGTAACAAGTGAAAAACTAAAGAGCTTATCAGCAGGCAAGATGGGCTACTCAACGAGTGAGGTTGGAGATCTGGTGATTGCTAATTTATAAGTATACATCCGCCTTAGGCGGATGATGGATAAGCGAGGGCGATTATGAGTAAAAAATACAATGTCGCAATAGTCGGAGCTACTGGCGTGGTGGGTAGTGAGTTTATAAAGGTGTTGGAGCAGAGGAAGTTTCCTGTTAATGAGATTCGTTTATTGGCGTCTGGCCGCTCAAAGGGTAAGGTGCTAAAGTTTTGCGGAAAGGATTATCCTGTCCAGGAGCTTACCAAAGATTCTTTTAAAGGTGTTGAGATCGCTCTGTTTTCGGCAGGAGGAGGCATAAGCAAGGAATTTGCGCCTATCGCAGCGAAAGCAGGAGCTATTGTGGTAGATAATTCCAGCGCGTGGAGAATGGATCCGGAAGTGCCGCTGGTGGTTCCTGAAGTAAATCCTGACGCCATAAAGAAACATAAGGGCATTATTGCAAATCCAAATTGTTCGACCATACAAATGGTCGTTGTCTTAAAGCCTATTCACGACGCCGCAAAGATAAAGCGTATAGTTGTATCCAGTTATCAGTCTGTATCCGGATGGGGAAAAGAGGCAGTAGATCAGCTTAATGCAGAGATGGAAGCGCATGTTCAAGGCAAGGAAAGTAAGGCAAAGCAAGTTCTGCCTGCGCAGATCGCATTCAATGTGATCCCGCATATAGATGTATTTTTGCCGAACAGATACACCAAAGAAGAGATGAAGATGGTAAATGAGACACAGAAGATTATGGAGGATAGCAGTATCAAGGTTACCGCAACCTGCGTGCGCGTTCCAGTAGTGATCTCACACGCAGAGGCAGTTAATATTGAGACTGAGAAGAAATTAAGCGCAGAAGAGGCTATTGAGATCTTGAAAAAGGCACCTGGTGTTGAGGTCATAGATGATATTGCAAATGAGAAATACCCTCTTCCCGTAGATGCCGCAGGAAAAGATCCAAGTTATGTCGGCAGGATCCGTGAGGATGAGTCCATAAAGAACGGTCTTAATCTCTGGATTGTCAGCGACAATCTGCGTAAGGGCGCAGCACTGAACGCAGTCCAAATCGCAGAACTTTTGATTAAGTGATACGCAATATCCGCCTCACAATCGAATACGATGGCACTAGGTTTTGCGGCTGGCAGGCTCAGCGCAAGCGCACCCCGCACCACTCACTTCGTTCGGGTGCAGGGCAAAAAATAAAGACAGTGCAGGAAGAGATTGAAAAGGCCGGGAAAAGGCTTTTCGGAAAAAAGATCAGTTTAACAGGCGCTGGCCGTACGGATTCCGGAGTGCACGCGGAAGCGCAGACAGCAAATTTCAGCATTGATTCAAGCCTTCCTTTACATAATATCAAAAAAGGTTTAAATAATTATCTCCCAAAAGATATAGCGATCCTCTCAGCTGACGATGTAAAGTCATCTTTCCACTCCAGATTTAACGCGAAAGAAAAAC
>JBHPHU010000007.1:0-47153 GCA_042571405.1 Candidatus Omnitrophota bacterium
AGTGTCAAAACGCATGAGTATTGCACAATAATTTGAGGTGATAATATGAAGAAAGGTAAATTAAAGATACTAGTTGTTGCTGCGCATCCTGATGATGAAGTGTTGGGTTGTGGCGCTACTATAGCCAGACATGTTAAATCAGGTCATGCAGTGTATGTCTTGATACTGGGCGAAGGTATATCAGCCAGATATAAAGACAGGAAAGATGCAAAGAAAAAAGATATCTCTGGTTTAAAGGCACAGGCAAGAGAAGCTAGCCGTATACTTGGCGTAAAAAAGATATTCTTTTCAGATTTTCCAGATAATAGTTTTGATTCTGTCCCTATTCTAAAAATAATAAAAGAGATTGAGAAGATAAAAAAGGCTATAAGACCGCATGTTATCTACACGCATCATTATGGAGATTTAAATGTAGACCATCGCATTGCCTACAATGCAGTATTAACAGCATGCAGGCCATTGAAGAATGAGACTGTCAGGGAGATTTACTCTTTTGAAGTGCCATCTTCAACAGAATGGTCGGGACCTAACAAGAAGGAATATTTTACACCAGATAGATTTGTGGATGCATCGGATGGCATAGATAGGAAGCTGAAAGCCATGAAATGTTACAGAGGTGAGATGCGTGCATATCCGCATCCACGTTCTTTAAAGGCAGTCAGGTTTCATGCAGCAAAGCGTGGTTCAGAGGCTGGGTTAAGGTTTGCAGAATCATTTGAGACTATAAGGATGGTGATACAGTGAATCCAAAGACTTCCAGTACGCTATGGTTTTTTATAAAAGATTACAAGAGATACGTATTCTTTGTTTTTCTTCTTTCTATATTATTTGCGATCTTTGAAGGCCTGAATGTAGCGCTTTTACTTCCCCTGGTGAGTTCAATATTAAATCAAGGCGCAGTCGCTACGAGCGGGAAGATCGCGGGCGTGCTAAACGTTTTAATGGGGATTCTGCCTATTAAGGATGTGTTTATGTCTACGTGCGCATTCCTTATTATAGCGGTCATACTTAAAAATATTTTTAGATATTCATATATGGTCTTGAGCGCATTTGCGAGTTTCCGAATCTGGAAAGATGTACAGAAGAAACTTTTTGCAAAATATATAAAAGCTGATTACAGATATTTTTTAGACCACAAGCATGGAGAGATCGTTTATAGGCTTTATAACGCGCCAGCTCGCACAGGAGGCGTTTTAAAGCTTATACCGCAGCTTGCAGCAGAGATATTAAAAATTATAATAATCAGCGCGTTATTGTTTTCTATGTCATTTCCTGTTACCTGTATCGTAGTGTTCATTGCCGGAGTCTTTTATCTTATTACACGGCAGATATCCAGGAAGATATCGTATTTTCTGGGCAAGGGCCGCATGGAGGAAAGTCAACAGCAGAATATTTTGATAAACGAGATGATAAATGGCATAAAACAGATAAAGATATTTCTGGCTGAGAATAAATGGACGTCCAGTTTTTATAAAGCGATAAATAATTATTTTAGACTGGCAAAAAAGGATAGCCTGTGGATCAACATGCCTATAAGCGTTTTGGAGACGCTTGCCATGACGTCTCTTTGCGTATTTTTAATATTTATGAGGAGATTTTCACCGGATAACCTACTCTCGAATCTGCCGCTTATAGCTGTATTCGCATATGCCTTTCAGAGGGTTATGCCATCTTTAAGCATGATAACTAATCTTAGGATGCAGATTATGGGTGGTTTGCCGGTATTGGAAATACTTTATTCTGTGCTTAATGAAAAGATGTCATATCTGAAAGATGGCGATAAAATTTTAGATTCATTCAATGAAAAGATAGAGCTTAGAGATGTCTCTTTTTCTTATCCGGGCCGCCCCGAAGCATTGAGAGGCATGTCTATTTCTTTTGAGAAAAATAAGTGCACGGCCATAGCTGGACCATCAGGTTCAGGAAAGACAACCTTAGTCAATTTACTTATAAGGTTATTCGATCCTACACAAGGCACTATTTTTGTAGATAATATAGATATCAAAGATTATAAAAAAGACTCATGGTTGAGTAAGATCGGATTTGTAAGCCAGGATACGTTTATATTTCATGCTAGCGTTCGAGATAATATTGCGTTTGGCCTGGATGAGGCAGATATGAACCAGATTGTAAAAGCGGCGCAGATAGCTAATGCGCATGATTTTATTATAAACCTGCCCGATGGATACGATACTATTGTTGGGGAAAGGGGCATGAAGCTGTCTGGAGGTGAACAGCAACGCATAGCAATAGCAAGGGCTGTTTTGCGAAATCCGCAGATCTTGATTTTTGACGAAGCGACTAGTGCGCTAGATAATGTTTCGCAGTCTTTGATACAGGCCGCGATACAGAAAATAGTAAAAGAGCACACTGTTATTTTGATAGCCCATAGGTTAAGTACCATTGTAAATGCAGATAAGATCATTGTTTTAGACAAAGGAATAATCAAAGAGACAGGAAGTCACCTTGAACTTGTTGCAAAGAAAGGGTATTACAGTAGATTGTACCATAACGAGAAAGAGTTTATTTCAGTTGTACAATAGTAAACTAAGGAGGTTTTGTGAGAGAGGTAAATGCAAAAGAAGTGAACGTAGATTATGACATGCTTTTTAGGCACGTGGAAGGTTTAAAGAAAGTCTTGCTTGTGGGTGTGGGAAGGGCAGGGACTGACTTTTTTCAGAGTCTTTTAGACGGGCATCCGGAGATCTTGCAGGTTACAGGGCCGTGGTTTTTTCACGTCTGGTGGAAATTAGCTGAATGTAAAGACAGGCTTCCAGACCTTATTAATGAATTTATATGGTGTACTTCTGTTTTCCCGATCCATATTGCAAAATTTAAATCTTATTATAATAAACTCGAGAGATGGGATCAATTAGGCGAGGGCAAGAATGAATCTTTTGAAGTGGATATTGAGGTGTTTAGAAATCATATGTTGAATATATTGGCCGATAAAGAATTGAACAGTGTCAATTTCTTTCTGGCAGTTAATTTGGCATACGGTCTTGCAATAGGCATGGATATTAATAGAACAAAGATCCTCTTTTACCATATACATCACAGGGAGAAGCTGAAAGACTTCAAGGAAGACTTTTCTGATTTTGAAGTGATCTGTTCAATTAGAGATCTGAGAAACGCCTTGGTCTCTGGTTTAGAGCATTGGAAGGCATACAGAGTCAGTGTATATAAATCGAGATTTCTTTACACACTTCTAAAAGGCCTGATTGAAGAATCGGAATTGATCCTGCCTTATGCAAAAAACTTTAAGGCATTAAAGCTTGAAGATCTGCATCTGTATTCCAGGGAGGTTATGGAAGAATTTTGCGGAATGTATGGACTGGAACTTGCGGATAGCATGTTTCAGTCCACTCATAGAGGGAAAAAATGGTGGGGCGATGCGTTATCCGGCAAATACTTAGACGGTTTCAATAAGAATATCGAGAAAATAAACTGGAGAGATAAGCTTTTTTCATATGATAACTTTTTAATAGAGTTTATTGTTGGGGATAGGTTAAAGCATTATGGTTACCGTGTTGAGAATAGGATCTCGAGGTTATATCTTATACCCGCTCTTTTTTTAACCATCGTACCTATGAAGTACGAAATAAGATTACTGATTCACGATCTTAAGAACAGTAGATGGATAGGCGATGGGAGTTCTTTGCTGCCACACGGTAGATTTTATTATATATGCCGCAGTTTGTTCTTTTATCTTTTGAGAGTTAGGATGTATTTTGGGCGTATTCGAAAAAGACTCAAGGGGTTATTTCTGGCAGATTTCTTTCTGCAGGAAAAATATGGCCATAAAGATAAAAATTTAAAGAGGGATTTATGAGAATGACAAAATCTAAGATTTTAAGAAAATTGTTCAAAGAAAAGGATATCGTCTCTATCGTTGGGGCACATGATGGATTGTCGGCTAAATTAGTCGAATACTGTGGGTTTGATGCGGTCTGGGCAAGCGGCCTGGAGATATCAACTTCCTATGCCGTGCCCGATGCCAATATACTTACGATGTCTCAATATCTGGAAAGGGCTTCTGAGGCAAATGACGCTGTTTCGATTCCGGTAGTAGCTGATTGTGATACAGGGTATGGCAACTCGAACAATGTAATGCATATGGTTAGAAGATATGAGGCCGCAGGTATTGCCGCAGTTTGCATAGAAGATAAGAAATTTCCCAAGGTAAATAGCCTATTCTTAGGCGGGAGACAGGAATTAGCTCCGATTGCTGAATTTGTCGGGAAGATCACAGCCGCAAAGAATACTCAGGTATCAAACTCTTTCATGGTGATAGCCAGGGTGGAGGCCTTAATTGCAGGCGCAGGAGAAAAAGAAGCGCTTCTGAGGGCCGAAAAATATGTTGAGGCCGGGGCAGACGCCATATTAATCCATTCCAAGTCCAAGAAGTATGATGAGATTGTAAGTTTTGCCAAGAAATGGGATAAGAGAGCGCCATTGGTTATTGTACCCACTACTTATCCCTCGATAATGGCTGATCTTTCAAAAGAGGAATTATCAGGACTTGGCATAAAGATGCTGATCTATGCAAACCATGGATTGAGGGCATCTATTAAAGCAACAGTGCAAGTATTAAAAGAAATTAAGAGCTCAGGCGGTATACATAATATAGATGAAAAAATAGCTCCGCTTGACGAGGTTTTTAAGCTACAGGGCATAATTGATATGAAGCAACAGGAGCAGAAGTATTTAAAATCAGAACATGAAGATGTTGCTGTCGTTATACCTGCCGCAGGTCAGCCTGTTAATCAAGATTCAATCGAACCATTGCTTAGAGACAGATCGCTATGTATGATCGACATCAATGGTAAAAGCCTGTTGCAACGCAACATTGATATCTTGAGGGTTCTTGGCATAAAGGATATCAATATAGTGGTCGGTTACAAGCAGGAGCGGTTTCATAGTGAGTTTGGATTGAGCGCCGTAAATCTGATAGTAAATTCTGAATTCAAGACCAAACATATTCTTCATTCTGTTATGTTAGCCGGCGAGAGGATGGTTGATAGAACGATTGTAGCCTATTCGGATATACTTTTTGAAAGGCAGCTTGTAGATAATATGTTGAGATTGAAGGAAGATATTGTTCTAGTAGGAGATAGTACATATAAGAAATATGGCAGGCGTAACAAGAAGCTTGACCTGGTGAAGGTTTCAGAAACTCTGATCACAGGTAAAAGGGAGATTATTACTGATGAGTTGCTGACCATTGAGCGTCTTGGGAGTGATCTGGACGAGGCCTGTGCTGATTTTGAGTTTATCGGTTTGGCTTATTTTTCTCGCTCAGGAATAAGATGGTTTAAAGATCTTTATAACAAGAAGAAAGAGGAGCTGAAGAATAGCGATAAGACTTTTCATGGTGCTCAAAATTTTGGCATGGCATCATTAGTTGATATGCTGCAGGAGGCAATAGATAGCGGTATATCCGTAAAATTATTACCTGTAACTGCAGGTTGGATGGAGATACATGAGTTCGAAGATTACAAATTTGCCTGCAAAAAGATAAAGGGATGAGGAAAAAATGGATGCAAGCGTGTTTTATCAGAGCTTAAAGAAAAGTGACTTTACTCCTTTTATTGGCGTGCCATGTTCTATATTAAGCCCTTTTTTGAAGGTTCTAGATAAGCAGAATGAGTTACTCATAGCAACAAGTGAAGGAGAGGCAATGGGTATCGCATCAGGAATGTATCTTGCAGGAAAGAACCCTGTAGTATTTATGCAAAATTCCGGATTATGCAACGCTTTTAATCCTCTGACTTCGTTGAATTTAATCTATGGAATCCCGTTGTTGTTGCTTATCACTCTGAGAGGTGAGCCTGGTATGAACGATGCCTCGCAGCACAGCTTTATGGGCGAGAAGACAAAGGATTTTTTAAAACTTTTAAACATAGAATACAGATATGTAACTGGCGATATAAAGAGATTCAATAAAGATTTGCTGGATATCAAGAAGAAGCTTAAAAAGAACCTAAAGCCAATAGCCTTTCTATTGCAGCAGGGTATCTTCGATAAGGAAGCCAATGTCAAAGAAATTGTCGATGTTACGAGTAATACGATTACAAGGGAAATTGCTATCGATGAAATAGCGAGAGCACTTAATAATCATTGTTTAGTTGTTACTACTACAGGCAAGATTACAAGGGAGTATTACAGCTGCAAGAATAGACGATCGAACAAAAATTTTTATATGGTAGGTTCTATGGGTTGTGCCAGTGCCATTGGACTTGGACTTACATTAGGGACGCGAAAGGCTAAAAAGGTAGTAGTGGTAGATGGTGATGGAGCGGTTTTGATGAAGATGGGCAATCTTGCTACTATTGGAAACAGGAAGCCGAAAGACCTTATTCATATAGTCCTGGATAATCAGTGTCATGAATCAACGGGCGGACAAGCTACTTCATCTACAACAGCTGCCTTGGACAAGATCGCTCGTAGCTGCGGCTATTTAAGGACATTCAGGATTACTAATTCCGGGCAGATAAAGAGGATTGTAAAAGAGGCCTTGAATATCAGAGGGCCTTCTTTTATTTTAGTCAAAATTACTGAGACGAATAAAGATAATTTGGGTCGTCCGAAAGAAGAACCTTGTCAGATCAAAGAGCAATTCATAGAAAGCATTAAGGAGTAGCTAGATGTTTAGATATTACATGCCGACGCGTATCTATTTTGGAAAAAACAATTTACCTCGATTGGCCGAAGTCGTTAGCCGTAGTGCCCCCAAACATATATCTATATTTATGGGGCATAAATCAGCTCGGGCTTCAGGAGCCCTGAAACAGATAAGTTCTATATTGTCAAATTATGACGTATCTGTTTTTGAAGGCATAGAGCCAAATCCTGCTGTAAAAAGTTTAAAGGCAGGTATAGCGCACTGTAGGAGAAAAAATACAGATTTAATAATTGCAATAGGGGGCGGTAGTGTTATTGATTATGCGAAAGCAGTTTCCGTATTAGCCAAAGAAAAAGACGGATTTTCTGGGTTTTTCTACAATAAGAATCAGCAGTTAAAGTCAGGTAAGATTAGATTTATAGCTGTTTCGACTACATTTGGCACTTCCAGTGAAATTACACCTTATTCTGTAATGACAGACCCGCAAGATCAGATAAAGATTACTCTAACAGATGACAGTCTCTATCCTGATTATGCATTCATTAACCCGGAATTCACATTAAGTATGGCTAAACCATTAGTAGCTGCTTCATGCGCAGACTTGTTATCTCATGCCATAGAGGCATATTGGAGCGTAAATTCTACGGAATTGACTGATAATTTTGCGATTTCGGCGATCAGGCTATTTTTACGGAATTACAAACAAACATTTAAATCTCCGAAGAATCTGAGGATTCGAGAACAGGTCAGCCTCGCAAGTATTTACGCAGGATTGGCTTTTTCTAATACAAAGACTACCGCATGTCATTCGATCTCGTATCCAATGACAACAGTTTTTAATATACCTCATGGTATAGCATCCGCATTGACTTTGGCCGAGATCTTAAAGTTTAATTCGAAAGCCAGAAAGAGCAAGGTAATGAATCTATGCAAATTGTTGGAATGCAGAAGCGTTGAGGAGGCTGCGGATAAGATCACTTCAATTTTAAATAACTTGAATATCAAGACACGTTTAAGGGATTATGGCATAGCTAAGAATGAATTGATGGTAATAGTAGATAAAGGGTTTACTCCTAAAAGGATGATAAATAACCCTCGTAAAATTACCAGAGAGGATTTAAAAGAGATACTAAAGGAGATTCATTAAGATGAAAAAACGCGAAGAATTTAAGGTTCTTTTTGTGCTGGCTAATGGATATATGGACACGCTAATACCTCCGAGCTTATCTTTATTATCGGCTTACCTGAAGAAAGAAGGTTTTCAGGTTAAGCTATTCGACACTGTTTTTTATAAAACAAAAGAAAAGTCGGGCGATGAAGCCAGATATGAAACGCTGCAGGTCAAATCAGCAGATGTTTCTATATATGGAGTTAAGTCAGAAGGAACAGATCTATACGCTGATTTCAGGAAAATGGTCTTGGAATACAAGCCTGATCTAATAGCTCTCTCAGCCATAGAGGCAACGTATAATCTTGGAATATCTTTATTAAATAGCATAAAGGACATAAATATAAAAAAAATAGTAGGAGGTATCTATGCTACTATTAATCCGAATGAAGCAATTAGTGAAGAATGCGTTGATATTGTTTGCGTAGGTGAGGGAGATAATGCTTTAACCGAACTCTGTCGCAGGCTTTGGCAGGGAGAGGATTATTCTGATATTAAAAATTTATGGATAAAGAAAGGCGATGGATCGCTTGTTACGAACGATATGGCCTCTCCGGTTAACGTAAACGAGATGCCATTTCAAGACTGGTCGATATTTAATAGAAAACGACTCTTTAAATCTATGGGCGGCAAGATAAATATCACAGGCTGTATTGAATTAAATAGAGGCTGTCCTTATCTTTGTACATACTGCTGCAATGATAAGCTAAGAGAACTTTACAAGGGTAAGTTTTACAGAGAGAGGGATGTAGGTAACTTCATAGAAGAAGTCTTGGAAAAAAAGAAGAAATATAACTTGGGGTATGTATATATAGCCGCCGAATCGTTTTTAAGCACCAAAAAGGAGCGCTTTGACGAATTTATAAGATTGTACAAAAGGACAGGTATTCCTTTTTGGGTCCAATCGCGGCCAGAAGCTATCGAGGAAGACAAGATAAGAAGATTGGAATCGGTCGGTTGCGAAGGATTAAGCGTGGGCATCGAACACGGAAACGAAGAATACAGAAGAAAGGTATTACACAGAAGGATGACGGATGATGTGATAGTAAAGGCATTTAAGATATTGAATAAATTTAAAGGTATTAGAAATTGCGCAAATAGCATAATTGGATTTCCGGATGAGACAAGAGATCAGATCTTTGAGACTATCGAGCTGGCTAAAAGGACGCAGGCAAGGAATGTAATGGTCCATATCTTTAATCCTTATAAAGGTACAAAATTATATGATTTATGTTTGGAGAAAAATTACCTAAGAAATAATAATTTATCAGGTGATTATAGAATGGACGTGATTATAGATAATCCTAACATATCTAGCGACGAATTAAAAGGACTGCAAAGGACGTTTGTCCTATATGTAAAGTTTCCGGAGACTCGATATGAGGAAATAGAGAGGGCTGAACGGTTTGATAAAGAGGGGAATGAATTGTTTCAAAAGTTGAGCACTGAATTTAAAAAAACGTATTTATAATATTAAGGATTTATCAATGAAGGCAGTAATACTTAATTCTGGCATAGGAAGTCGAATGGGTAAGGAGACTAAAGACATACCTAAATGCTTAATTAATATAGGACATTCAGAGACTATATTGAGCAGGCAGTTGAATATTCTTATTAACAACGGGATAGATGATATTACTATAACGACCGGGTATTGCGGGAGCCAAATAAAGGATTACATAACCAATTTCAGCAGTTCGCATATAAGCTGCGTTTATAATCCTAAATACAGGTCAACGAATTGTATCTATTCACTCTATCTTGTCGGGGATGTAGGCGATGAGGATGTTATTCTTATGCATGGAGATGTAGTTTTTGAGCAGGCGATCTTCAAGAGACTTTTAGAGCCAGAAAAGGAAAACACTGTCCTTGTAAAAAGGACAAAGGAGTTTTTAGATAAGGATTTTAGGGGGAGGATAAAGGATGGAAAGGTGACAGAAATCGCTATCGGTATCTGCGCCGCAGACTCTTACCCTATTTTTCCTGTGTATAAATTATCCAATGAATTTTATAGGCTGTGGATTAATGAGATAGATAAATTCGTTACTAGCGGGAAGATAGGCGTATATGCAGAAAATGCATTAAATAAGATTCTTAAGAGCGTGAAACTAGAACCCGTATATTTTGATAGCGGACTTTGTATGGAGGTTGATACCGAAGCTGATCTTCAGGCAGCTAGGAAACTGATAAAAAATGGTTCATTGCAATGGAGCTAACTTAAGGAGGTAGTCAGTGAGTAATGACGCGTTACCTGTGGGAACTATTCTTATTACCGGCATTTCTGCTTCAGGAAAAACAACACTTGGAAAACGACTTGAGAAAGATCTGATTAACAGCGGGATACGCAATGTAAAGCGTATCGATGGAGAAGATGTGCGGAGGCAGCTTGAAAAACAAGGTATATGTTATGGATATTCCGAGGCAGAAAGAAAAATACTTGGTCCCAAAGTCGCTCATATGGCGCTTGAAGAAAACAAGAAAGGATTTGTCTGTATCCTCTGCGGAATATACCATATACGGTCAACAAGACAAGAGATGCGAACGATGATAAATAATCTTATGGAGGTATATCTTAATTGCTCGGTAGATATATGCGCGCAGAGAGATTCAAAAGGCCATTATGCAAAGGCCTTTCAAGGTTTATGTGAAAATTTTATAGGAGTTACGGAACCCTATCAAAAATCTGAAAATGTAAATTTAGTATTAGATACAGGAAAAAACTCTATAGACGAATGCTCTAGGATTTTACTTGAGTCAACAATGGTTTTTTTGAAAGGAAGAGCTGTTAAGGCCGAAACAGGTTCCCGAGCCGAAGTCGAGGGCTAATTTAATTATGAAACATTATCCGAAAGCAGTAGCAGGAAAAAGTTTTACTCGTCCGTTTTTGATGTCAGCGGAAAAGGTAAGGATTGAGGCAAACGCGAACTTTCATCATATAGCAGGGGATAATCTCTTTGAAAAAAACGACAATAGTTTTAAAGAATACAGGAAAAGATGGAAGGAATGGCCTGAGAAATTTTATACAGGGGATTTCCCTCTTTTTATAGATATAGAAGTAACAAGTAGATGCAATCTTAAGTGTCCTTTTTGCTCAACCACCTATCGCGATAAACATATCGACAAAGGTTTTATATCTTTCGATATAGTAAAAAAGATAATAGACGAGGGTGCAGAAAATGGATTGTACGGTGTAAAGTTTAATTATAGAGGTGAACCTCTTCTTCATAAAGAGATATGCAAATTTGTAAGCTATGCAAAGGACAGAGGGTTGGTAGATGTATATTTTAATACCAATGCTGTGCTTCTTAATGGAGATACAGCAAAAGCGTTGATAGAAGCAGGATTAGACAGGATTTCTATATCTGCAGAAGGTTATACAAAAGATATATACGAGAAGTACAGGATCGGGTCGGATTTTGAAAGAGTTCTCTCTAATATAATTAATTTGCAGAACGAAAAGAAAAAAAGAGGCGTTCAGTATCCAAGGGTTAGAATCCAAACGGTCTTACTTGATGAACTTAAAGATAGCATGGAGGATTATGAAAGATTTTGGTCTAAGATCGCAGATGAGGTCGCCTACCTCGATTATAAAGAAATGAAGGATAGAAAAAAAAGATTGCATTTTCCTTGGGCCTGTCCTCAGATATGGCAGCGTATGCAGGTCTGGTGGGACGGCACAATTCTTCCTTGCAATCATGATGATGAGGCAGGATTAAGATTAGGAAATATAAAGGATACGACAATAAAAGAAGCATGGAATTCTGATTTTTTAAATAGCATAAGAGATAAGCATAAAAATGGACTTGCGCATGAGATGCCAAGCTGTGATGGCTGCTATCTTAGAGATAGCGAGATTGGAAAAATAACAAGGTGAGGTAATATATGATAGTAGCTTTACTTTTAGGAAGAAAAGGAAGCGTTGGTTTTCCGGGGAAGAATCTTTATCCTGTACTCGGCCGGCCTCTGGCGCTTTATCCTATGTTGGCTGCCAGATTAGCCAGATCCGTAGATAAGGTATATATCTCTACTGATTGTGAAAAACTAACTAAACTAGCCAGAGAAAATGACGTAGAAATAATAGAACGGCCGGATTATCTTTGCACTGATGAGGCCAAGGGCGCAGATGCTTTTGTTCATGGTTACAGCGTGATAAAGGAAAGAACCAGCGCCTCGGATATAGAATTGGCAGTTCTTATGTTTTGCAACGCAGCTACTATTTTACCTGAGACTATCGAGGAAGGCATTAAGGTCTTAAGGGAAAATCCCAGCTATGACTCTGCTGTAACGGTTTCAAGATACAATATGTACAGTCCACTAAGGGCTCGCAAGATTGGTAACGATGGATTGTTGCATCCCTTTGTTCCTTTTGAGGCGATAGGCGATCCAGAAACGTTTAATTGCAACAGGGATTCTCAGGGAGATGCCTATTTTGCAGATGTCAGTGTTTCAATAGTTAGACCTTATTGGCTTGAGAACATAGAGGAAGGCATTCTCCCTCAGAAATGGATGGGAAAAAGGATTTATCCGTTGAAGCAATGGGGAGGGTTGGATGTTGATTACGAATGGCAGATTCCCCAGGTAGAATATTGGTTAAAAAAGAATCTTAAGGAAAAACATGCAAAGGTTTAAAGTACTTTTAGTGTATCCTAATCTTCAGATGATGGGTCTTATACCATCGAACATAGCTGTGCTGGCGTCATATCTCAAAAATTCCGGTATTGATGTTAGAGTTTTTGACAGCACCTATTATCAGATTACCGAGAAAAGTACTGAAGAATTAAGAGTTGAGCATATGCAAGTAAGACCGTTCAATCTTAAAGAAAGAGGGGTTGGTTATAAGGGGACGGATATATTTAAGGATTTCAATGAAGCTATATCAAGTTATAAGCCCGACATAATAGGGGTTACTGCGACTGAGGATACCTATGATTTAGGGTTGGATTTGATTTCAAAGGTAAATGCGCGGGAGAGAGGCATTCATGTAATTATGGGAGGAGTTCACACTACGTTTTCCCCTGATGAAGTAATAAATAACGAAAATATTGACTCTATCTGTATAGGTGAGGGAGAAGAAGCATTGCTTGAGCTTTGCATGAAGATGCAGTTAGGGCAAGATATTACCTCTATTAGAAACCTGTGGATAAAAAAAGATGGGAAGGTCTACAAAAATAAAATCAGAGAACCAATAGATATCAATAACTTGCCTTATGAGGATTTTAGTGTTTTTGAAGAACAAAGATTCTTCAGGCCCATGCAAGGTAAGATATTCAGGATGATACCTGTTTGTATCAGCAGGGGATGTCCTTATAATTGCAGTTTTTGCGCTGCAGAGGCACAGAGAAGATTGTACATGAATTCAGGTTGCAAGAATCATTATCTCAGGTTAAAGCCAATATCAAATATAATGGATGAACTAAAATTCCAGATAGAGAGATATAAGATAAGTTACATTTTTTTTAATAGCGAGACATTCTTGGCTAGAAAAGAAAAGGACTTTGAAGATTTTGCAGATAGGTATTCCAGAGAGATAAGGCTTCCATTTTGGTGCGAGACCAGGATAGAGACCATAACAAGAAAGAGGGCGCATTTGCTTAAGCATATGAATTGCGACAGGGTGTCGGTTGGAGTAGAGCATGGAAACGAGAAGTTTAGGCAGAAGATTCTTAAGAAAAGATTTACGAATGAGCAAGCCATAGAGGCCTTTGACATACTTAATGAATACAAAATACCTATTTCAGTGAATAATATAGTCGGATTTCCGGATGAGACAAGGGAATTGGCTTTTGACACAATAAAATTAAACAGGCGGCTTCGTCCTGATAGTATTAGCGCGTTTTATTTCGTTCCTTATAGGGGTACTATGTTGAGGCAATACTGTATTGAAAAAGGTTACATCAGGCCAGATGCAAAGTCAGATACTCCATATAAGAGTTCGGTATTGACAATGCCACAGTTTTCATCAGAACAGATAAAAGGCATAGCAAGGACCTTTCCTCTCTATGTAAAGATGCCAGAATCTTACTATAACAAGATTAAGATTGCGGAACAATTAAATGAAGAAGGAGATAAGGCGCTTGCTGAACTAAGAGGAATTTATTTTAAAGATCATTCCAGGTAAAGAAAAGAGGATAAAATGGCAGGTATAAAAAGAAAGACGGTTCTAATAACAGGGGCGACAAGTGATATTGGCGCTAAGACAGCCATTCGTTTCGCAGAGGCGGGATGGAATATTATTTGTCATTACTGTTCTACGGATAAAAAGGCCAGCAAATTAAAAAAAATAATAAAAAGGTATGATATCGAGCCTTGTTTTTTAAAGGCTGATTTTACCTCAAAAAAACAAATCTCAACTTTTATTAATAAACTTGGAAAATTTAACATAGATAGCCTCATTAATAATGCTGGGACGTATGTTTCCAGCAAGCATTTTAGTAAATTGGACATTTCTCATATGTCAAAGACATTTATGGTGAATATGTTTACCCCCGCATTGCTGACCTCGCGTATATTTGTATCTATGAAGCAAAGGATGTTCGGAAGGATTGTCAATATAAGCTCTATCGCGGCAAAATATGGCGGTTCAGCTTACTCTATGCACTATGGCTGCTCTAAGCTTGCGCTTGAAGGCCTTACCAGGACATTCGCAAAGGAAGGCGCTAGGCACAATGTGCTTGTGAATACAATAAGGCCTGGAGTTATCAATACAGAGTTCCATAAAAAATTTCCCAAAGACATGAAGAAGCGGGTCAAGATGATACCTGTTGGGAGGATGGGCAAACCTGAAGAAGTGGCCGATGCAATCTATTATTTGGGGAGCGAGAATAATAATTTTATTACAAATGAAGTCGTGACAGTCGCAGGTGGAGAATGACTTGTATGAAGGAAGAAGACATAAGAAAACGAGACGTATTCAATAAATATTTAGAGTTGGCCAAAGAAGATGTGAAAAGATTTTTTTCAGACAAGCCTTCTTTTGTCTCTGTTAACTGCCCAGCTTGCGATGGTTCTGAGTTTAGATTTGAATTTGATAAGGAGGGATTTAAATATGTTTCGTGCAATAGTTGTTCAACACTCTTTGTAAATCCTAGGCCTTCTTTTAAAGATCTTAATTATTTTTATACATCTTCTAATGCCATGCATTTTTTAATAAATGATTTTTTTAAACCAGTTGAAGAATCTCGCAGGGATAAGATATTTAAGCCCCGCGCCGAATATATCCATGGTATATTTTCTGGAAAGGCGCCTGGTTTAATAGGTGACATCGGAGCCGGATTCGGCATTTTCTTGGAAGAATTAAAAAAGACCTGGCCTTTAGCCAAGTCTATAGCTATTGAACCATCGCCCGAGCAGGCCGATATTTGCCGCAGTAAAGGACTTGATGTTCAATGTTGCGCCTTAGAAGAACTTAAGGGATTTGAGGGTCAGTTTGATTTGCTGACAGCATTTGAATTACTTGAACACCTTTTTGATCCCAGCGATTTCTTAAATAGGGTCAGGTCTATTTTGAAACCCGGCGGATATTTGCTGATAACCACCCTTAATGGCCAAGGTTTTGATATACAATTGTTATGGGAGAGGTCTAAGAGCTTAAACCCTCCGCATCATTTGAATTTTTTAAACCCCCATTCAATACCTCTATTGCTTGAAAGATGCGGTTTTCAGACGGTACAGGTTTCAACGCCAGGCAGGCTTGACTGGGATATAGTAGAGGGGATGATAAAAAATGAAAATGTCAGCATTGGTAAATTTTGGGATTTATTGGCTGATAAAACAGGTGAGGATTGCAAGAGGGGATTACAGGATTGGATTACAAAAAACAATTTAAGTTCTCATATGATGTTGCTGGCGAGAAAACAGGAGCTAGAGAAAAGATGATGAAAATAGCTGTTACGACTTCTTCTTTTGGAAAATACGATAAAAAGCCATTAAGGCTTTTGGAGGACAGGGGAATAGAAGTATTGTTGAACTCCTATGGCAGAAAGTTAAAAAAAGAAGAGGCAATTGAGATCTGCAAAGATGCTACAGGTATCATTGCCGGCACAGAGACATTGGATAGAGATGTAATGATGCAGTTAAAAAAGGTAAGGGTTATTTCAAGATGCGGCGTAGGCCTGGATAGCCTTGATCTAAATGCTGCTAAGGAGTTAGATATAAAGGTATTCAATACTCCTGATGGTCCTACGATTGCAGTTGCAGAGTTGACCATAGGGTTGATACTGAATCTTTTAAGAAAGATAAGTCTCATGGATTTTGGGTTAAAGACAAGCGGTACATGGAAGAAGCTGATGGGAAACCTTTTAGCGGGTAAAAATATAGGCATAGTAGGTTTTGGAAGGATTGGCAGAAAGGTTGCAGAGCTTTTAAAGGCCTTGGGCTGCATAATAAGGTATGCTGACCCTTTTTTAGAAGACGGCATAATGGGTTTTAAGCAAGCATCGCTTGATGATTTACTTTCATGGTCGGATATAGTTTTAATTCATGTATCTTCGGGCAAGGAGATTATAGGGAAGAAAGAGATTGAACTTATGAAGCAAGGCTCGTACTTATTGAATATATCAAGAGGCGGAGTCGTTAACGAAGACGTACTGTATAATGCGCTTGCTTCGGGTCAGCTATCTGGCGCAGCCCTGGATGTATTTAAGGAAGAGCCATATAAGGGCCCCTTAAAAAAATTAGATAATGTTATACTTACACCTCATATAGGTTCTTATGCAATAGAGGCGAGGGTTGAAATGGAAAAACAGGCAGTTGAAAATCTTTTGAAAGGATTGGGGTGAGGAAAATGTCAAAGAGAGTTATAGTTTTTGGTGGATCTGGCTTTTTAGGAAGCCATGTAGCTGATGTACTTACGGGCGCAGGTTTTGACGTGGCTATATTTGACCGCGCAGGATCTCCTTATAAGAAGGCAGGTCAGGAGATGATCGTCGGGGATATACTGGACGAAGACGTTGTTTTTGAGGCAATAAAAGGAAGAGACATTGTATATAATTTTGCAGCCATTGCCGACATAGACGAAGCTTCGCAAAGGCCCATGGAGAGCGTGAAGACTAATATCCTCGGGAATATGGCAATACTTGAGGCATGCAGAAAGGCAAATGTAAAAAGATTTGTCTACGCGAGTTCGCTCTATGTGTACAGCAAACAGGCCTCTTTCTATAGGAGCACAAAACAGGCATGCGAGTCACTAGTAGAGAATTACAAAGAAATATTTAACTTGCCGTATACCATACTTCGTTACGGTTCTATTTACGGTCCGCGCTCGGATGAGAAAAATTTTATAAACAGGATCTTAAATCAGGCCCTTCGTGAGAAAAAGATTACCCGCGAGGGAGACGGGGAAGAGATCAGGGAATATATTCATGCTATTGACGCAGCCAAAGGCAGTGTAGAAATACTTTCAGAAGAATTTGCAAACCAGCATGTTGTTATTGCGGGCAATCAACAGATGAAGGTGAAAGATCTTTTATTGATGATAAAAGAGATGATGGATAATAAGGTGGAAATAGAGTATAGACCGGCATTAAAAAATTCTCATTATGAGATCACGCCTTATGTCTTTGCACCTAAGGTAGCAAAGAAACTTGTCAGCAGGACTTATTTAGATCTAGGACAAGGTATACTCGACTCTATCCAGGATATTTATAACAAGCTTAGTCTTGTTTCGCAGTAAAGGAGTTAGCTTGGAATGAGTTATGTATAAAATTCGAAATACGAAATCCGAATCTCGAAACAAATTCGAAATTCAAAATGTTTTAGATTTAGAATTTATGATTTGTTTCGGATTTCGATATTCGAATTTCGGATTTAAATATTGGGAGAAGATTTAATTTAAAATGAAAAAAATAGTAGTTTCTTCAAATTATAATAATCTTAGAGAGCTCCTGAAAGATGATGATGGGGTGTATTCATATATCATGCCTGGTCGTATCTTTTCCGAGATCGAAGGTTTTTTGAAAGAAAAAAAATACAAAAAAGTGGAGACTGTCAAGGGTCTTAACGGTATAGACTTTAAGAAGGAATATATAGATTTTGTAGGCAGATTAAACCGTAATTATAACTCAAGATACTGGTGGGCCAGTTCTATATCTTATAAAGGTACTTTTGTTTCAGATCTGGCCAAGGAGATATATAATTATTATTCCATAATATCCCTTATAAAAAGAGCAGATTCTAACTATATTATCGTGAGCGATAACTCGGTTTTAAATAGTTCAATAGAGAGATTCTGTAAAGAGGGGAATGTCGAGTGCGCATTACTTGATGAGGAGAAAAGAGAAGGCGCTATAGTTCAT
This sequence comes from Candidatus Omnitrophota bacterium, assembly GCA_042571405.1. Taxonomy (GTDB): domain Bacteria; phylum Omnitrophota; class Gorgyraeia; order Gorgyraeales; family Gorgyraeaceae; genus Gorgyraea. The sequence continues at coordinate 18,086 of JBHPHU010000007.1, forward strand.
TTCAGGAGATGTCTTTTGAGTAGTATCTATTTTTTATGCGATGGCTGGCTTCGTAAAATATGGATTAGTTTCTATCTGTCCAGGAGAATAAAAGGATCGATTGTAAAAAACAAATCTTATTATGTAATAAGGTCGTGGATAAATAGCAGGTCTTTTTCCGATAGTAATGAGTATAAGGATTTGTACTTTGGCAGACTTCCGCAGTATTTAAAGGATAAGGATAAAAATCCCGTGATTTTAGCCGGGATCCTGACAGATTATAGAGCTATATTGAAAAAGTTAAAGCATGCAAAAGAACCGGTAATGCCTCAGGAATATTTTGCAGGATACTTGGATTATTTAAAAGTAGCTATGCTTGCTTTGATAAACAGGCCTAAGATAAAAAAAGGCGTAACTTTTTGTGGTATTGATGTTTCTGATCTTCTGAACAAGTGTTTAAAGAAAGATTATGAACATAATGAAATAGGCAAAAATCTGATGTATTATTTTTATGCTAGAAGAATTGCAGAAAATTTTAAGATAGATGTTTTTATGTTTACGTTCGAGAATCAGGCATGGGAAAAGATGACAAGCCTTGCCTTGAAAAAATATTCACCTGATACAAAGATATTGGGATATGTACATAGTTCCATCAGAGAGTCTTTATTGAACTATTTTAATAGTAAAGAAGAAGAAGGCATCATTCCTTTGCCGCACAGAATAATGACAGTTGGGAAGGGACCAAAGGAGATATTGGAAGCAGCAGGTAATTATGCCGGTAATACAGAATTAACAGACGCGTGCGCCTTGAGATATGAGAACATTTTCAAGAATCACAGGGCAAAACAGTATAAGGATGGAAACATAGTAGTGACTTTTTCAATAGATCCTATTTATTCTTTGAAATTATTGTTATTTGCTCTAGATGCCTTTCCTCGGAGCTATAGGCGCAAGGTGATATTAAGGTCGCACCCTTTTACGCCTGTTGAGGTGATAGCAAAAGATCATGGCGTACAACTGGGTAAGGATTTTCAAATTTCGAAAAATTTAGAATTCGAACAGGATTTAAAAGATGCAAGTTTGGTTTTGTATGTTGATACGACTTCCAGTATGGAGGCATTGATGCGAGGTGTCCCGGCCATACATATAAATTTTAAAGAACCGGTAAGCCCTGATCCTTTATTTAAATTGAATAGTTTTAAATGGACAGTTTCCAGTAAGGAAGAATTGCATACAGCGATAGATTATATTTATAGTATGGGCAATGAAGAATACACCGAGAGATACTCTGAAGCAGTGTCATACATAAAGAGATACTTTCATCCGGTAGAAGACAGGTATTTGGAGAGATTTTTAGCATGATCAAGGTTATAATATTTGATTTTGACGGCGTTATAGCTGATTCGAATAATGTAAAGACACAGGCCTTTGTGGAGTTATTCAAGGATCATCCTCGGCATATTACAGAGTCTGTAAGAAAATTTCATCTGGAAAATGGCGGAATGTCCAGGTTCGATAAATTCAGGTATATATATAAAAATTTCATTAAAGAGCCTTTGCCTGAATATAGATTCAAAGAATTATGCGCTGGATTCAACGCGCTCGTCATGGATGGCGTAATAAACGCTCCTATATTTGATGGCGTGATCGAATTTTTAGAAAAAAACAAGGATAACTATCTTATGCATATAGTTTCAGGGACGCCGGAGCAGGAGATTAGGGAGATCGCAAAGAGACGCAGGCTGGATAAGTATTTTTTAAATATCTATGGTTCTCCCAGGAGTAAAAAGGAGCTAATCGATCGTCTGGTTGAAGATAATAATTATAATCGTGAAGAGGTAGTGTTTTTAGGAGATTCTATTAATGATTACGAGGGTGCAATGGGCGCAGGAGTAGAGTTTGTTGCAAAGATAGACAAGGGTTTAGGAGTTGAACAGTTTCCGGGCGTAGATATAAAAACAAAGATAGAAACAATTGCTGAATTTGAAGAATATCTGAGAGAGAACAATGGCTAAACATTACAGATTGCTTTCTTATCCTTTGAGTATTGATACCTATAATTATGGAGGCAGTAGGCCGTTTGCGGTAAAGGCCAAAAGGAGCCTCTTGAAAGGAGATTCATGTAATACGTTTATATTGAACGTGCCAAATCATCTTGGTACGCATATAGATTGTCCTAACCATTTTTACGCTAGGGGTAAAAAACTGTGCCAGTATGGAATAGAGGATTTTATTTTTTCAAGGCCTGTGGTGCTGGAATGCAAAAAGTCGGCTAATGGATTGGTTGACGAGAATGATATTAAAAGGGCCTTCAAAAAATTAAAGAAGGCGGATCTTCTATTATTGCGCACAGGATTTCATAAATATAAAAGGAAATCCTTGTACGGTACCCGGAATCCGGGCATTAGCCCCGGGGCAGCTAAGTTTATTCGCGCGCGTCTAAAAAATATCAGATGTATTGGCATAGACAGCATTTCGGTTTCACCTTACAAGAATCGTGAGTTAGGTAGAGAGACACATGAGATATTCCTGAAAGCTGGACCTAAAGGAGATCCTGTCTGTCTTATTGAGGATATGGACCTTTCAGAAAACCTGAATGGCCTAAAAGAGGTTTTTGTTTCGCCGTTGTTTATAGAGGACGTAGACAGCGCTCCTTGTACAGTATGGGGAGTTTTCTAAAGAAACCACAGAGAGCACAGAGAAAAACTATAATTAAAAAATACTCTGTGTTCTCTATGGGCAATAAAACGCGCTGTCATTCCCGCGAAAGCGGGAATCCATAAAACCGATAGTTTTATAGACCCAGTCCATGAGTCATAGATTCCCGCTTTCGCGGGAATGACAATGGAATATGAACAAAGAAATTTATTTTACAAGAGAGTGTTTTATAAATCTTAGAGGCCACAGAGAAAAAAAATCAAAAATCTCTGTGTTCTCTGTGGTATCTTTTTGACAGAACCTGAGGGAGCTATAGAGAAATGACGCCACAAATTACTGTATTAATGGCAGTTTATAATTGTGAGAAGTATCTGAGAGAGTGCATGGATAGTGTCTTGAATCAGACACATAAAGACTTTGAATTTCTTATTGTAGATGATGGGAGCACTGATAAAACAGTAGATATTATAAAATCTTACCAGGACAATAGGATTCGCTTGATAAGGAATGATAAGAATATGAGCCAGGTATCGTCTCTTAATATCGGACTTGAGCATGCGCGCAGCGATTATATAGCGCGTATCGATGGGGATGATATAATGTTTCCCGATAGATTAGAGAGACAATTTGATTTTTTGAAGAAAAGCAAGGCTGTACTTGTCGGAAGCCGTGCCAGGGCAATAGACGAGAACGGCAAGACAATAAAAGATGTTAGACTTCCGATAATGACTGAAGAGATAATAGGGACAGTGTTATGCGGAGGATTTATTACAGTACACAGTACATTGATGTTCAGAAAAAGACCTGTTCTTGATATAGGTAAATATAATGAAGACTTTTCTTTTGTGGAAGATTACAAGCTGGTAACGGATTTACTGATAAATCAACATAAGATCAGCAATATGGACGAAGTCCTTGTAAAATTCAGATTTCATGAAGATCGTATCAGCGTCAGAGATAAAAGACCACAGAATGAAAGGTACCTTAATGCATTAAAGGCCTTTATGAATAACTTTACAAAGGAATTTTCAGGCAAGGACAAGGATATGCTTTTTGAGTTTTTAATAGACGCAGGTTCTATGAATAAAAAATACTGGGAGAATGGCTGTAAAGATGAGGATCTAAAAAAGATCGTTGTGTCAATAAAACTTTTAATCAAAAATATCTCTGAGTATTTCAAATTGAGCAGAAAAGGCGAGAATTTCTTAAAGAGAGTTTTTTATAATAATATACTAAACTTTACATATCAATCAGCTGAGGCGGGGAAAGTGGCACGAGGTCTTTATTTACTGTGCCTTAAAAACCTCTCTTCTCTATACGCGAGGCCAAAATTATATCTGTATCCAGTGAGGTTGTTGCTTGCTTGTCTTTTTGGTCTAGTGAGGTCTGAGAAAAGCATCGTTTTTTCGAGCGGGCATGGTTCATCCGCTGAAGGCGGATGAGAGCGAGAAAAAACAATGAGCGAAGGCCGCCTCGCTGGGGCGGTCGAGCGTCTTTTATCAGACCTCACTAGACCAAAAAGACGTTGTTCCTGTTTGTAAGGGATTTTGGATTAGAGAGGTAAAAATATTATGAAGTTATTACTATTAGCTACGACATATGAATATGGCGGGGTATCGAGCGTTATAAAGAACATATCTGATAATCTTGATCGGGGAAAGTTTGATATAACGCTTATGGTTGAAAAGATGGGTGTCAGGCATTATCCGCTAAAGGATGATATAAAGGTTGTTACTGTGGAGAATAGTCCTGCTAGAGGTTTGATGCGAAAATTTATTAATATATTTGGCCATTTAAGCGATATAAGAAGGGCCGTTATAAAGGAAAAGCCGGATATAGTTCTTGGCTTTGGATTTTCTATAAATTGCATGTATGTCTTGCCATTTGTGCGGTCTTCAAAAGTAAAATCCAGGCTAATACTAGCTGAGTTTACAGAAGAGCTTTTTGTTAAACATGGAAGCAAGACTTTTAAGGGCCATGTGCTTAAATATTTCTATAAATTAATTATGTTTTTATTCTATCGTTACGCAGATGCCATAATTGCTGTATCTGGTAGTCTTGCAAAGCACATAGAAAGATCCTTTTTAATAGACAAAAAGAAAATCCATGTAATACATGTGCCTGTTAATATAGAGGAGATTAGGGCTCGTTCGCAGGAAAAAGCTTTTAATGGTACAAATGGCCTGGCGTGCGTAGGTACTGTATCAAGGCTTTCAGCTGAAAAAGGCATAGATGATCTCATAAAAGCATTTGCAAATCTTACTAAAGATATGGATGCTAGCCTGATTGTTGTTGGAGACGGAGAAGAAAGAGATAACCTTAAGTCACTTGCAAAAGGTTTAGGTATAGAAGACAAGGTAAATTTCTTAGGCTGGATAGAAAATCCATATAGTTATATAAAAAAGATGGATGTTTTTGTATTGTCGTCTCTCTGGGAAGGATTTCCGAATGTTGTAATAGAATCAATGGCCTGCGGTGTACCTGTAGTAGCGACTAATTCTGTTGGCGGGGTAAGTGAGGCAATAAGACACGGCATCGACGGCCTATTGACCGCGCCTAAAAACATAAAAGCACTATCAGATTCTATCTATAGTTTATTGAAAGATAAAGAGCTTAGAGACAGGTTGATTCACGAGGCTAATAAAAAAATAGAAAGATTTGACGCGAGCAATATTACCAGAGAATATGAAGCTGTGTTACTTAATTTAAAATGATGTATGTATAAAATTCGAAATACGAAATCCGAATCTCGAAACAAATTCGAAATTAAAAATTCTAAATTTCAAAACATCATGTTTAGAATTTTGAATTTAAGATTTATGGTTTGTTTCGGATTTCGATATTCGAGTTTCGGATTTAAATATAGAGGAAGATTTGAGTTATGAAGAAAATACTTTTTCTACATCCTGCGTTGGACCGTGGCGGCGCTGAGAAATTAAGGCTGACCCTTCTCAGAAGAATGGATAAAGATAGGTACGATGTAAAGGTCCTGTGCATAGGAGAGAAGGGGTCTGTTGGAGAGGAATTAGAGAGCCTTGGTTATAAAGTAGATGAGCTGAGAGAGAATGCGGCTTCTAAGAGCTTGTCTGTAACGCGTAGACTAACTAGATATCTAATAAAAGAAAGACCGGATATACTGCATTGTTCTTTATTCAATGCTAATTTTCATGGTCGCATAGCAGGCCTGTTTTCCAGGGTACCTCATATGATTACCGAGGAGCACGGAGAACATAAACAGTACAAAGGTATAAAATTTTTGCCATATATCATTGCGGATTTTTTTCTCTCGAGATTCAATGACTTTATAGTATGCTGTTCGGACAGGCTGAAAGAAGACATCACAATGAAAGAGAAATTGCCTCATCATAAGGTTGTTGCTATTGAGAATTGCCTGGATCCGGATCTCTGTAAAATAAATATTCAAAGAGAAGATATTAGAAAAAAGCACAACATATCTGACGAGATAGTGTTTATTACGGCAGGCGCTTTAAAGGCAGGCAAAGGGCACGACTATTTTATAGAGGCCCTTAGCGAGCTCAAATCCGCAGGCTATGGTTTTAAATGTTTTTTTGCGGGAGATGGGTCGTTGACCAAAGTACTAAGTAAAAGATGCGACGAACTCGGTTTATCAGAAGAGATCATCTTTCTTGGTAATGTCAGGAATATAGGGGATTATCTTAATGCCTCGGATATATTTGTGCTAGCCTCTCTTTCAGAAGGACTCTCAATGGCTTTAATAGAGGCAATGTTTATGGGCCTAGCCTCTATAGTGACTAATGTGGGCTCGAATCCTGATTTGGTAAAGACAGATTTTAACGGCACAATTATTTTACCTGCCAGCAAAGAGGGATTAAAAGAGGCTATGATCTTTTATTTAAATAATAGAGATCTTATCAAGGAATTCGGAAAAAGATCTAAATCTATAATAGAAGAGCGCTATTCTTTAATAGATAGATACATAGAAAGGTATTATGAGCTTTGGGATAAATGCGACAATAACAAGAGTTAGATCAAAGCTGGATATAGGATGCATTTTTTTCTTAATAGCAGGTGTGGTACTTTTTCACATCTTGCCTTCGCATATCTTTAGCCCTATTTTTATTTTTGTACTTGGCTTGGCGTTAGGGTTATTAATGATAACGATATTAGCGCCAGAGGATTTTAATTTTTTGTTTAAGCTATATATGGCAGGATTTTTTCTAAGGGTCTTACTGTCCCTTTTGTTTTTTAACCTCGCGTTTATTTTTAAAGGCGACGAGAGCAATGGTTTCTTTTTTTCAAATGATGGATGGTGTTACAGTGAACAGGGTTGGCAGCTCTATCAATTTGCTCAAAGGGGCATATATATAAAATTGGAAGAATTTTTATCTAACAGCTATATAGAAATTATGAGCGGTACCATAACACCTTATGACTATTTTAATAGTTTTGTTTATTCGTTTACCGGAAAGAGTCCGCTTTCATTATTTTTTATAAATAGCATAGCTGGTTCAATAGCAGCCGTATTTATTTACCTTATAGCGAAGGAGTTGTTTTCTAAAAAAGTAGCAAGGATAAGTTCTCTCTTTGCCTTTTTCTGGCCTTCTTTTATAATGTGGTCTACACAGAATCTTAAAGATTCAATAATTGCCATGCTGATTTTTATTTTATTGTGGGCTATTTTTTATTCGTACAAAAAGTCTTTCTATGTTTTTTTAGCTATATCGGTTCTATCTGCATGGTGGTTATATAAATTAAGTCTTGCATTTTTTGGCATGACGATGGTCTCGCTTTTTTTCTCAGCGGTATTTTTATTTTTCAATCATTTTTTTAAAAATAGACTAGTTACTATTTTTGTAATGGGTTTTTTGTGTGCAATCGTTATTATTATTCTAAGCAACAGTGTTTTATCTATGGTGTTTGGGCAAGGGTTCTTTGAAGGAGGGTACTTCAGCTCAATATTTGAATTTTTTGATTATCATCGCAGCGTGCGTGCTGCAGGGAATCTTCAATTCTTAAAAAATGTTGACCTCTCAAGCCCTGGACGATTGCTTTTCTTTGCTCCAATAGGTTTTTTATGTGCAATACTTGCGCCTTTTCCATGGCAGATAAGAAGCGCTATTCAGATCTTGGCGCTTCCGGAAACCATAATATTTTATTTATTACTTCCTGTTACTATAAGGGGGATTATATTTTCGTATAGAAAGAGATTCAATCGAAGCTTAGTGCTTTTATCGATTATCTTGTTTATGTTGTTTTTTCTGGGGCTGGTGGAGGGAAATGCCGGGACATTATTTCGACATCGCTCAGTAGCTTTTTATTTACTTTTTATATTTACCTCAGTGGGGATGTCTCTAAAAGACGGAAAGACCCATGATTAAAACCTTATATATATCCTATATGGGACTGACAGAACCCCTTTTGTATTCACAGGTCTTGAATTATTTGAAGATTTTGAGTCAAAAGGGTGTCTTAGTTCATATCCTTTCTTTTGAAAAAGAACAGTTTTTGACGGAAACAAATATGAGGCAGATCAAGAAAGATCTTGATATGTCCGGCATCAAATGGTCATTTTTAAGGTACCACAAGCGTTTCCAGCTTTTTTCAAAGCCATATGACATAATAAGAGGCCTAATCTATGTTTTTTATATCAGCCTCAAAGAGGGCATAGATGTTATTCACGCAAGGACAACGCTCTGCGCTTTAATAGGAATATTGCCACGCCTTCTTTTAAGGAAGAAGATGGTTTTTGATATACGCGGTTTTATGGCTGAAGAATATGTGGATGCCGGGTTGTGGAAAAGGGGTTCTCTTTTTCACAAGCTTGTGAATAGATTGGAAGGTTATTTTGCAGAGCGTTCTGATGAGGTAGTTATTTTAACAAATAAGGCAAAGGATTTTGTGGTCAATAGATACAACATGAAGAGCATTACTGTTATACCGGCATGTGTAGACTTGAATAGGTTTAATTTAGAAAGAACTGTAAATGATGGGCTTAGATCGAGATATCTGTTAGACGGGAAATTTGTATTGATGTATACAGGTTCGATTGGGACATGGTATATGCTTTCCGAGATGGTAGATTTTTATAGAGAATTGGCGAATTCAAACCTGGATACAGCTTTTTTTATTTTATCTCAGACAGAAAAGAGATTCATAGAGCGATGTATACCAGAGGATCTAAAAAAGAAGGTAATTATAGATTCTACAGGACCCACTAAAGTTGTAGATTTTCTTAATCTTTCAGACGCGGGTATATTTTTTATAAAACCATGCCTCTCAAAGATCTCTTCCTGTCCTACAAAATTTGCGGAATATTTGGCCACCGGTCTACCTGTTGTGATCAATAGAGGAGTGGGCGATACTGAGGCAATAGTGAGAGAGAACAAGGTAGGGGTTGTGATAGAAGATTTTACCCCCGCGGAATACAGAAGAAATATACAAGAGTTAAAGGGTTTATTGAAAGAAGGACAGGCATTGAGAGAACGCTGCTACAAGACTGCCCAGAGGTATTTTTCGCTTGCAGATGGAGGCGAAAAATATACCGCCATCTATGAAAGATTAGGAAGGATTCGATGAAGATCTTGTTCATAGTGCCACATCCATTTGATACAGCTCCTAGTCAGAGGCTTAAATTTGAGCAGTATTTCGACTATTTCAAAGAGCAGGGGATTGAGATAGAATTTTCTCCTTTTATCAGCCCTGGCTTCAGAAAGATATTATATGAGCGGGGCCATGTAGTTAAGAAGGTATTTTACACGATCTGTGGATACCTTAGGAGGATCAAGGATATATTTAAAGCAAGAAAATGCGACTTGATTTATATACATTTATGGGCAACACCTTTTGGTCCCCCTATTTTTGAATATATTTTTCATGGGATGAAAAAGCCTATTATCTATGATATCGATGATATGATTTATCTTCCGCATTCAAGTAAGGTAAATAAATTCGTGCAGTTTTTGAAATTTCCTCAAAAGGTTCCCAGGGTCATGTCATTAAGCGATCATATAATTGTGGTTACAAAGCACCTTAAGCAGTTTGCGGAGTCCTTCAATAGCAAGGTAACATATATTCCGCCTACTATAAATACAGACACGTATTTTATTAAGGATAGGGATGATAATAAAAAGGTATGCATTGGCTGGACAGGGAGCCACAGTTCTTCTGTGTGTCTTGAGCTTCTAGCGGGTGTCCTAAGGAAGATTCACCAGAAATATGATATAAATATCAAGGTCATAGGCGATAGAAACTTCAGGGTTGACGGAGTGGACATAGAGGCAAAGGATTGGTCTTCAAAAACAGAAGTAGAGGATATTCAGGGGATAGATATAGGGCTTTATCCTTTACCCATTAATGAGTGGATCATGGGAAAAGGAGGACTTAAGCCGGTTCAATATATGGGCATGGGCATACCCGTAGTATGCACTAAGATCGGCGCGGTTTTAGATTTTGTTGTAGACGGGGAGAACGGTTTTTTGGCTGATAACGATGAAGAATGGATAGATAAGATTTCAAGACTGATAGAGGATGCTCAGCTGAGAAAAAGGGTTGGCCTTAACGGGAGAAAGACAGTGGAGGAAAAGTTTTCAGTAAAGGTAAATGCCCCTAAGTATCTGGAAATAATAAAAAAGGTTTATAAATAAAAGGAGAGGTTTTTATGTCTTTGAAAAGAATAGCGCTTGTTTGTGGCGCCGGAGGATTTATTGGTAGTCATTTGGTAAAGCGCCTTAAGAAGGAGATGTTCTGGGTGCGCGGGGTTGATCTTAAAGAGCCGGAATTCAGCAAGAGCGGCGCGGATGAATTTGTCATCGGAGATTTAAGGGATCCAAGATTTTGTGAGAAGGTGTTTGATATGCCTTTTGACGAGGTGTACCAGCTGGCAGCTGATATGGGCGGCGCGGGTTATATATTTACCGGAGATCACGACGCAAACGTTATGCGCAATTCAGCTTTGATAAATATAAATATACTGGAAGCGTGCAGGCTTAAAGGAATCAAGAGAATATTTTATTCCTCATCCGCTTGTATTTATCCTGTGCACAATCAAAAAGATCCTGCTAATCCAATATGTTCCGAGGATTCTGTTTATCCTGCTATGCCTGACAGCGAATATGGATGGGAGAAACTGTTTAGCGAAAGGCTATTCATGGCGTATCACAAGAATCACGGGATGGACGTGCGCATCGCGAGATTTCACAATGTGTTCGGGGCTGAAGGTTCATGGAATGATGGAAAAGAAAAGGTGTCTGCCGCAATATGCAGGAAGGTGGCGCAGGCAGAAGATGGCGGGGAGATAAAGGTATGGGGGGACGGAAAACAGACGAGGTCTTTCCTGTATATTGATGAATGCCTTGAGGGTGTATTGAGATTCATGAGATCTGATTTTACAGGACCTTTGAACATAGGCTCAGAAGAGATGGTTACTATAGACGAGCTTGTTGAGATGATTATGGATATTGCGGGAAAGAGATTACAAGTAAAACACATAGACGGACCATTGGGCGTAAGAGGCAGGAAGTCTGACAACAGACTTATTCGCGAGAAACTAGGATGGACACCCTCTATGAAATTAAAAGACGGCCTTTCTGTAGCATACAAATGGATAAACGAGCAGCTTGCGTGTTGCAAGAGGTAGATTATGGAAAGTAAAGTAATGACAAGTGAAATAGTCATAAAACCTAAAAAGGGCTGGGTAGATATCGGCCTTAAAGAGCTATGGCTGTATAGGGAATTGATTTATTTCTTTGCCTGGCGTGAGATCAAGATAAGATATAAACAGACAGTACTGGGCGCACTCTGGGCCGTATTACAGCCCCTGATAGCAACAGTAATTTTTACTGTTTTCTTCGGAAGACTCGCTAAGATACCTTCTGACGGTATTCCATACCCGGTGTTTGTATATATTGGCCTTATTTTGTGGAATTATTTTTCTTTTGGCATTACTCATTCATCGAGTAGCATGATAGAGAACGCGGATGTCGTGCAAAAGATATATTTTCCGCGCCTCATAATCCCTCTTTCTTCGTGTCTAGTAGGGCTGGTGGATTTTTTTATTTCCTGCTTGATATTAGTTGGGCTTATGCTTGTTTATGGGTATATTCCTCAACTAAAAGGTATTATTTTTATGCCATTTTTGATAGTTATTACCTTTTTGAGTTCAATGGGGATTGGAGCATTTCTTTCAGCAGTCAATGTTAAGTACAGGGATGTGCGTTATATCATCCCGTTTTTTATACAACTGGCCATGTTCGTGGCGCCTGTGATCTATCCAGCGAGTATTGTAGGCGAGAGATTCAGGTGGATACTGGCCTTAAATCCTATGACAGGTGTTATAGAGACGTCCAGGAGCTTGATACTGGGATCCGGAATCATTAACTTACAATTATTGTTACTCTCGTGCCTGACGTGTATAGGTTTATTTATCTTAGGTGTTTCTTATTTCAAGCAAACAGAGAGGTTCTTTGCGGATATTATATGAAGTTTTAATTAATTAAATTCGAATCTCGAAATCCGAAATTCGAAATTCGAAACAAATTCGAAATCATAAATTCGAAATTCTAAACCGTATATTTCGAATTTTAGAATTTATGATTTGTTTCGGATTTCGATATTCGAGTTTCGGATTTATAAATGTGTTATTGTTGATTTATGAAGCCCATAATTGAAGTAAAAAGATTATCAAAACGGTATAGTATAAGACACGAGAAAAAGTATCTTGCTTTGAGGGATGAGATTGCTGATTTCTTCAAGAATCTTTTTACAGCCGTAAAAAACAGGAGGCTATCTTTTCAGAAAAAAGAGGATTTTTGGGCGCTCAAGGATGTTTCTTTTGAGGTAAATAAAGGCGAGGTAATAGGAGTTATAGGAAAAAACGGAGCAGGTAAGACAACGCTTTTAAAGCTTTTGTCCAGGATTACGTGTCCCAGCAGCGGAGAAATACACCTGCGCGGCCGGGTTGCAAGTCTGCTCGAGGTGGGCACGGGCTTTCATCCAGAGCTTACAGGCAGAGAAAATATTTATTTTAATGGCTCAATCCTTGGCATGAAAAAAATAGAGATCGATAGTAAATTTGATGAGATAGTGTCTTTTGCGGAGGTCGAGAGGTTTCTGGACACACCGATAAAACATTATTCCAGCGGCATGCGCATGCGTCTTGCGTTCGCGGTCGCGGCGCATCTGGAACCCGAAATACTTCTTATAGATGAAGTATTGGCTGTAGGGGATGTTGCATTTCAGGAAAAATGTCTTGGCAGGATGGAAGATATAGCAAAACAGGGAAGAACCGTGGTCTTTGTTAGCCATAATATGTCAGCGATATTGAACCTGTGCCCAAAAACTTATTTGTTGGATGAGGGTAAAATTTTAATGGTAGGCAAATCAGAGGATGTCGTAGCTAAATATTTAGAACAGAGCCAGTCGCTTGCGAGCTTTTCTCTAAGTGAACGATCTGACAGGAAGGGCGACGGAAAACTGCGTTTTACGCATGTTGATATAGAGGATGGAGATGGCAAGCGCACTGATTTGATCAGATGCGGACAAGATATATTTTTCTCTATAGGATATACTTCGGATGAAGACAGACCCCTTAAAAATGTATGTATCGATATAGCTTTTTATAATTCCATGGGGCAGTTTCTTTTTCTTTGCATGAATGAGATGGCTGGCATACCTTTCAGGGAATTATCGTCAAGTGGCCGCGTAAGCTGTAAGATCCCTCGCTTTCCTTTGGCGCCGGGCCATTATTATTTTAATGTCCACTGTGAGGTAAACGGGATTTTGTCAGACTGGGTATTGCAGGCCGGCAGGTTTACTGTTTCCGAAGGAGATTTTTTCGGGACCGGTAAATTGCCTCCTCCAGCGCATGGAGGTTTTTTGATCCCTCATACCTGGAGTGTCAAAGAAAGTGAAAGAGTTTAATATGAAGAGTATATTCAGTTATTTAAAAAAACGCCGCATAAAAATTTTACTATATCATAGCATATCAGATAATCATAAAGATCCGTGCAATGTGCAGATAAAAGATTTCGAAGAGCAGATGAAATGGATTGTAGATAATGGATATAAAGTTATTTCTTTGAAAGAGGCGCTGGAGTCTCTTAATAAGGATAACATTCAAGAGAGGTCCATTGTCCTGACATTTGATGACGGTTTTGTTGATTTTTCGGAAAATGCCTTACCTATATTGAATAAGTATAATTTCAAGGCAACTATCTTTATTGTTACTTCTCAGGTAGGTAAGATGAGTAATTGGCGGGACAATAATCTGAACTTACCTTTGATGGATTGGAAGGAATTGGAAGAAATAGCAAACAGCGGTTGCTCAATAGGTAGTCATGGGTTGTACCATCGCGATCTGATAGGGCTTACAGTGGAAGGACTCGACAAGGAAACAAGCGTTTCCAAGCAGATTATTTTTGATAGGCTTGGAATTGCAGTAGATTCTTTTTCTTATCCGTGGGGCAGGTGCAGTAGGCGAGAGCTTGATAGCGTAAGGAAAGCTGGCTACAGATGCGCTGTTACTGCAGGAGGTCGCTGGAATAATGGGCCGGAGACAGACAGATTTTTGCTAAAGAGAATAGCGATTGAAAGAAACGATTCTTTAGTCAGTTTTGCTAAGAAAGTTATATAACTCAGCGTAGTATTAGCCCAAAAGGAGGCCTGTTCGCTCAGCTGAAAATTTCCCCCTCGCTTCGCTCGAGGTCGTCTTTCATTTTGCATTTTGGAGGGGGCGAAAAAACTCCCCCGACACCATAGGTGTCAAGGTCGAACAGTTTTCGCCCTTTTTGTCTCATAAAATGTGACAGAATAAACCTCCAAAATGCAAAATGAAAGACTAAATTTTCAATTCGCTCTCAAGCTTCCTTTTGGGCTACAATAGCTATGTTATGTTTGCGTCCCCAAGGCTACTGCCTGGTGGTACAGAAATGTTACGCAACAAGGGAAAACAGTGATGTCATTAGCTCCTATCGTACTATTTGTATATAATCGACCATGGCATACGAGGCAGACTGTCGAGGCCTTAAAGAGGAATCTGTTGTCTGCGGAGAGCGAACTTTTTGTATTTTCGGACGCGCCAAAAAATAGAGATGCAGGTAAGGGCGTAGAAGAAGTAAGGGAATACATCAAGAGTATAAATGGTTTCAAGTCTTTAAATATAATCTTGAGGGAAGAGCATCTTGGGCTTGCTAGATCTATCATTGCAGGAGTGGAAGAGGTGGTAAATAGATACGGCAAGGTAATAGTGATGGAGGATGATTTAGTAAGTGCCCCTTATTTTATTAATTTTATGAATAAGGCCCTTTTTCTCTATGAAAATGAAGACGAAGTCGCGGGTGTTCACGGTTATACACTGCCTGTTAAATCTTCGCTTCCCGAGACATTCTTTTTAAAAGATCCCGGATGTTTGGGCTGGGCTACATGGAAGAGAGGCTGGGATATATTCGAGAAAGACGGGGCAGGGCTTTTAAAGGAACTGAAGAGATGTAATCGAACCAGGGAATTCGACTACAACAACACATATCCTTATACGAGGATGCTCGAATATCAGGCAAGAAAGAAGAAAGAGTCTTGGGCAATACTCTGGTATGCCTCTGTATTTTTGAGGAATAAACTTTGTCTTTATCCTGCGCAGTCGTTTATTCAGCATATCGGCAGTGATGGCAGCGGTACAAATGTCAGTAAGACGCATGTCTTTGATTGTGAATTAGCAGACAGGGATATTGAAATTAACAGGATCCCTGTTATGGAAAATCTTGAGGCACGTACCAAGATCCAGGATTATTTTGGCAGCTTGAAGCAGCCGGTTCTCAATCGCATAAAGAACAATATTAAAGCCATGGCAAGGTATGTTGGTATAAAAAGGTTTAAAGGGCATAAATGGCTCGGAGATTATAAAACCTGGGAGGAAGCAAAAGATGCGTCTACTGGATATGATAATCCTGTAATCTTTAAAAAGGTCAAGGATGCGGCCTTAAAGGTTAAAAATGGCCAGGCAGTTTACGAAAGAGATTCAGTTCTTTTTGAAAGAACCGAACATTCTTATCCATTATTAGCGGCTTTGATGCGGGTAGCTGCCGATAAAAATGGGAAACTGGACATATTAGACTTTGGCGGTTCTTTAGGCAGCAGCTATTTTCAAAACAAGGTTTTTCTGGAGTCTCTTAAAGAAGTCCATTGGGGCATAGTTGAGCAGAAACATTTTGTTGAGTGCGGCAAGAGATATTTTGAGGATGATAAGCTGCGGTTTTATGAAAGCATAGAGGCTTGTTTGGAAGAAAAGAGCCCTGATGCTATCTTATTTTCAGGTTCGATCCAATACATAGAAAAGCCATATGAAGTGATTAAAAGCATAGTAGATAGAAATATCGAATATGTCATTTTTGACAGGACATCGTTCAATCGGCATAACAAGGACAAACTGGTAGTGCAGAAGGTCAGCCCTGACGTATTTAATGCAAGCTATCCATGCTGGTTGCTGGATATAAGCAGATTTAAAGCAATCTTTGAAGAGAAGTATAGATTGATCGATGAATTTATGAGTCTTGATACAACAGCTAATCCAAATAGCCCGGTTTTCAAGGGGTTTATCTACAAAATGAGATGAAAAACAATTTTAAGGCCGTATATTTTGATATCGTTGGTTATTGCAATGCAAAGTGCCCCTATTGTCATAGTGGAATCAATAAGATAGTCAAAGGCGGTAAAATAGATATTGATAAATTCAAAAGTATCCTTACTGAGCTTTTAAAAAAGGATGTGGTAAGAAAAGGTACGGTTATTAGTTTGTATAATTGGGGAGAGCCGCTTTTGCATCCGGAGATAGATAAGATAATAGATTGCATGAACGAATTAGGTTTAAAATATGCCCTAAGCACAAATGCTTCAATAGTTCCTAAAATAGACCATAAGTTTGTAAAAGGACTTGATCGTATTATATTTTCAATGCCGGGTTTTTCAGAGGAGTCTTTTAGCAGGATACATGGTTTTGGATTTCAAGACGCTAAGCATAATGTACTTAAAATAGTTAAAGATTGCAGGGGGTTCGGCTTTAAGGGGCGGTTTGTAATTTTTTATCATATATATAGGTTTAACATTGATGAGATTAATGATTGTGAGCGTTTTGCGAATGACAATGGCATTATTTTTAATCCTCATTATGCCTTTATCAATCATTGGTGGATGCTTTATGGTTTTTTGAACAAGACTCTCTCAGTCGAGAAGACCGATCGCATAACAAAGGATTTGTTCAATAGTAAAGATATAAAAGAGAAGATGAAAAAGTCTCCTGAAGGATATGTCTGTCCTCAGTCTGATTTTTTAATTATAGATGAAGAGGGAGATGTTGCTACCTGTTGTCAGATAGCCAGGGATCATAAAGAGTATTCATGCGGCAATATTCTGAAGGAAGACATTGATAGGATTTTTGAAAAAAGAAAGAATCGTCAGGTATGCAGAGAATGCATTGATTCAGGCCTGGCTTTTTATTTAAATAGTTCTATAGCGCCGCCTGATTTTTATAGACGGGGCATGAAACAGAATTTTATAGCTCTTAAGCATAAGTTTAGCGTATAGCGTTTAGCGGATAGCGTATAGTAAAGTTGTGGCGGTGTATTTTAACTATGCGCTAAACGCTACCCGCTATACGCTAAAAAAGGAGGCATAATTTGTTCAGCAGCCTTAAACGTATCTTCCAAAAAGAACAATACCATCCAACATTGCTGGGGATTTTTATTAATCCGTGTTATTTTGCGAGAAAGGAACTGTATGAGAATATAAGGAAGTTTTCGGAATATATAGAGGGAAGGACGCTTGATGTTGGGTGCGGGCAGAAGCCTTACGAGAGACTTTTTTCAAAGGCCAAAGGCTATACCGGATTCGAAATAGATAATACTTTAGCAAAGGCAAATAAAAAAGTAGATGTATTTTATGACGGTAAGACTTTTCCTTTTGAAAATAGCAGTTTTGACAGCGTTGTAACGTTCGAGGTCTTTGAACATGTGTTTAATCCTGAAGAATTTTTGAAAGAGGTTCATCGGGTGTTGAAAGACGATGGAGCTTTGTTGATGAGCGCATCATTTATCTGGGGTGAACACGAACAAGATCATGATTATGCCCGTTATTCATCTTTTGGCTTGAAGCATCTACTGGGTAAGTATGGATTTGAAATAGTAAGTCACAGAAAGACAGCCTCAGGTATCCGTGCAATATTTCAGCTGATAACTTCTTATATATATAAAGTTATTGCGGTAAGGAACGCATATTTAACTTTATTGTTCACAATAGTTTTTATTTCGCCTTTTAATATTTTAGGAGAGATTCTTTCAAAGATATTACCTTCTAATAGCGATCTTTACCTAGATAATGTTATCTTAGCAAGGAAGAGTGTAATAACCCAAAAGGAGGCCTGTTCGCTCAGCTGAAAATTTCCCCCTCGACGCGTTCGCTTTGCTCACTTGCTCGGGGTCGCCTTTTATTTTGCATTTTGGTGGGGTCGAAAAAACTTCCCCTACACCATTAGGTGTAGGGGTCGAACAGTTTTCGCCCTTTTTGTCTCATAAAATGTGACAAAATAAACCACCAAAATGCAAAATAAAAGGCTAAATTTTCAATTCGCGCTCAGACCTCCTTTTGGGTTATAATAGCTACACTATAGTGCTGCACTAAATCTAAGATATTATTATAGAAATATAATTATATGAATAATTATAATTTTTGTACTTATTTTGATCGTAACTATTTAGTTAAGGGATTGAGTTTGCATCATTCATTACAAACACATCTAAAGGATTTTCGTCTCTGGATACTGTGCATGGATCAGGAGACCCATAGTGTTCTTAGTGATATGGCTTTGGAAAACGTAAAATTGATCTCTCTGGTAGATTTCGAGAAGGGAGATGCGCTTCTTCAGGCAGCTAAAAAGAATCGCACCAGGATCGAGTATTACTTTACCTGTACTCCATCGCTGCCGCTTTATATATTAAATAATTTTTCTGATGTCGGGATGATCACGTATATTGACGCTGATTTATATTTTTTCAGAGATCCTGTTTCTATCTTTGAGGAAATTGGCAATCATTCAATAGGGATTGTCGGTCATAATCTTTCAAAACAGAATAGAGAAAAAGCGATTCATGGGATTTATAATGTGGGTTGGGTGTCATTCCGCAAAGACGAGAATGGATTAGCCTGCCTGGATTGGTGGCGGAAGAAATGTATCGACTGGTGCCATGATTTTATTGACGGAGAAAGGTTCGCCGATCAGAAATATTTGGATGATTGGCCAGCGCGTTTTAAGAATGTCGTAGTTTTGCAAAATAAAGGGTTGAATTTGGCCCCATGGAATATCGCGAATTATTCGATACAGGTCAAAGGAGACGATGTATTGATAGATGGGCAGCCTTTGATTGTCTTCCATTTTCATGGATTGCGGCATTTAGCGCAACGGTTTTTTTGTATGGGATTAGGCCTTTATAAGACAAAAGCCAATAAAAAAATAAAGAATTTTATATACAGACCTTATTTGGAGACTTTATTGAGGATAAGCGAAGATCTATCAAAGAGATCCAGGCGTTTTTTTCTGTCCTCAGGCATCAGGTCAAGCCGCAAGGTAAAAAAATTTCTTTACGCGATCTATTATGCAGTTTTCTTTAAAGACTATATTGTAATGTTGAAAAATCAGTATTTTAAGACAGATAAAAAGAACGACTTTAATAAAAACCCCAAAGTCTCCATAATAACTGCTTGTTTGAATGATAAAGAATGTTTGGAGGATGCGATAAAAAGCGTTTCCGAGCAGACTTATTCAAATATAGAATACCTTGTCATAGATGGAGGTTCTACGGATGAGACGTCTAAACTTTTTGATAAATATAAAAATAGGATAGACAAACTTTTAATAGAGAAGGATAATGGAACCTTCGATGCCATGAATAAGGGAATAGGTCTTTGCAGCGGAGAGATAGTTTATTTTATGAATTCCGACGATAAATTTTACGATGCAAGAGTAGTCGAAAAAGCAGTCGAGACCTTTACTAAGAACAGAGAAGCGGATTTTATATACGGCAACCTGGTAGTCTTTGATCCTGTAGATAAAAGTTCTTATGTCGAAAAATATCCTGAGCGGATCTCAAAACGGCTGTTCATGAAAAAGACGATAGGCCATCCAGCGACTTTTTTCCGGTCCTCTTGCTTTGAAAAAGCAGGCTGTTTTGATACTAGATATAGACTTACAGCTGATTACAATTGGTTTCTACAGGCAATATTTAGTAAAGGTCTGAAAGGTCTTCACGTAGAAGATAATATAGCTGTCTTCAGGTTAGGCGGGCAGAGTACAGGCGGCAAGTTCGAGGATTTATATCATTCCGAGAAAAGATCGATACAAAAAGGGTATTTCAATGATCTGGAAATATTTTGTTCAAGCTTGTTGTCACAGCCGGAGAAGCTGGTTGGCAAAAGAGGCAGGAGATTCTTGCATAATTTAAAAATAACTTGTCTTAAAAGGCGGATAAATTAAAAATGGCGGATGTAATCTTATTCAGACCAAAAGTTTCCACGACAGAAGCCAGGGCAATAAGGCCGAGACCTCCTCTAGGATTATTGTTTGTGGCCGCGCCTTTAGTTAAAAATGGCTATAAGGTAAGCATTATAGACGCTGAGACAGATTTTAATTGGCTGCAGGATTTAGATAGAGAACTCAGCGATTCTACTATCTGCGTGGGTGTTTCTTCTATGACTGGCACGCAGATCTTAGGAGGATTAAAGTTTGCAAAGGCTGTTAAGGATAAGGTCTCTGTCCCCATAGTCTGGGGAGGCCTTCATGCGACCATGCTACCGGATCAGACAATAAATAATGAATTGGTAGATGTTGTAGTCAGGGGTGAAGGCGAAGACACATTTTTGAACATAGTAAATATCTTAAAAGACAAGGGCAGTCTTGATGAAGCGCCAAATGTCTGGTGGAAGAAAAATAACAGTATTTGTTCGAACCCAAGCGAGAGATTTGTTGATATAAATAGTCTTCCGGAGTTGCCTTATGATTTAGTAGACTGCGAGATGTATATTAAGACTAAACGCAGTTCTCATCCTGGGTGTAAGCGCGTTTTTGATATACATACAGATAGAGGTTGTCCTCATAGATGCGGTTTTTGCTATAACATCAACGCAAATCGACGTAAATGGAGACCCTTTACAGCTTCTAAAGTTATAGAGGATATAGATTATCTTGTTAAGAGATTTTCATTAGACGGACTTAATTTCCTGGGAGATAATTTCTTTGTAGATAAAAAGAGAGTCGTTCATATTTGCGAAGAGATAATAAAAAGAAATATTAATATTAAATGGCATGCTGATTGCAGAATAGATTATTTTGTTAAATATGAGGATTCTTTTATAGATTTACTTAAGAGGAGTGGTTGTGAATTATTGACTTTTGGGGTCGAGAGTGGGTCAGAGAGGATGCTGGAGGTAATAAATAAGGATATTAGCCTGGGAGACCTTTTTAAGGCGAATAAAAAACTTAAAGACTGGCAGATAGGAGTTAATTATCATTTTATGGCCGGGTTTCCGGAGGAGAAAAAAGAAGATGTGTTTGAAACATATAATGTTATGTTAAAATTATCCAATGAGTATCCAGGCGCTGTCTTTTTAGGCCCGTCTGTATATACGCCTTATCCTGGAACTCCTTTGTATGACAGATCTATCGAGATGGGCCTTAAACCGCCTGACAAGCTTGAGGAATGGGCAAGATTTGATTGGGATGGGAACAGCTCTTTACCGTTCATAACACCTGAGTATTCAAAGTGGCTTATGGCGAGTGTAAATGTAGTAAAGAACGCTAATACAGTTAAGCGTATTTTTGCCACGCGCTTGGCAAAGTGGTGGTTTAAGATGAGGATAGAAATGATAGTTAAGTTCAATATGGTTGGCCCGCAGATAGAAGAGAAGGCAATCAATTTTGCCAAGGCCATAGTTACCCTTGCAAAGAAAATATTGAGAGTGAGGCGAGATGTTTAAAAATGAAAATATAATCTGCATATCATCGATAGATTGGGATTTTATATGGCAGGGACACCAGGAAATAATGTCTACCCTGGCAAAGAATGGCAATAAGGTCCTTTTTATTGAGAATACAGGTGTGCGAATGCCTCGCATAAAGGATATCCCCCGCATTAAAAGCAGGATAAAAAATTGGTTTAAAGGCGTAAAGGGCATAAGAAAGGAGACAGAGAATCTTTATATATATTCTCCGATGATCATACCTTTTCCTTATTCTCGTATTGCGAGGTGGATAAATTTCCATCTTATCTTTCGTGTATTGCAGAGATGGATGAAGGCAGTGGATTTTTACGAACCCATCATATGGACATTTTTGCCAACGCCTCTGAGTTTGACGATAATAAACAACCTTGCCAACAAGCTCGTTGTCTATTATTGCGTAGACAGCCTATCTGTGAGTTCTCCCGCGGCCAAAAAGATAAAGGCCCCGGAAATAAAGTTATTAAAAAGGGTGGATATGGTGTTCGTGGCCTCTAAAGAATTGCATAATTATTGTTCAAAATACAATGAGAAGGTTTTTACATTTCCGTTTGCCGTAAGTTTCAGGAAATTTGAACAGGCAAGGCGAGATAGCAATAATCTTGCTATAAAAGAGCTGGAAAATATCAAGAGACCCATTATAGGTTATATCGGAGGCGTGCATAAGTGGATTAACCATGACTTGATGTTGGAAGTGGCAGCCGCGAATAAAGGCTATTCTTTTGTTTTTGTCGGACCTCTCCAGACTGATGTCAGCCCATTGTCACGGTTAGACAATGTTTATTTTCTTGGGAGCAGAAAACACGACCATCTTCCGTATTTCATAAAAGAATTTAATGTATGTATTATTCCTTACAATCTGAATAGTTACACTATAAGCGGATACCCTACTAAGCTAAATGAATATCTTGCCATGGGTAAGCCGGTTATTTCAACGGCCTTGCCGGAGATAGTAGCTTTTAATAAAGAATATGACGATGTTGTTTATGTGGCCAAGGATCAAGAAGAGTTTGTGAGAAAAATAAAGACCGCGCTCGATGAAGACAATTACTCTCTGGGGGAGAAACGGGTAATGGTAGCCAAGGATAATAGCTGGGAAAGCCGTATTAACAAGATGAATAAGCTTATGGAACAGGCAATATTAAAGAAAAAGACGGATATGGAGGTCAAGTGGAAAGAGAATTTGCTTCTATTTTATAGAGTAGCCAGGAGAAAGATGGCGTGGGTAGCTATACTTTGCATCTCTTTGTATGTGCTGATGTTCAGGACTCCTTTTATTTGGTTTTTAGCAAGCCCATTGCAGATTTCTGAAACCCCACAGCATTCTGACGCAATAGTAGTTTTTGGAAGCGGCGTAGGTGAAACCGGGAGACCTGGCGCAAGCACTATAGAAAGGGCAAGATATGCGGCGCAGCTTTATAAGAAAGGTTATGCCGGTAAGATCATACTCTCTTCTGCATACACATATGTATATAACGATGCTGAAGATATGAAACTGATCGCCCTTTCTTCAGGTGTTCCAGGTAGAGATATCATACTAGAACAAAAGGCAAGGAGCACCTACGAAAATGTGGTATATTCAAAAGAGATCTTGGATGATCATGGGTTTACGTCTGTACTAGTAGTTTCTTCTCCATACAATATGCGCCGCGCCTCCTTAGTTTTTAATAAACAAGCAAAAGACATAAAAGCAGTTTATGTTCCTGTAAAAATGAACCAGTTTTACGATAGAGACTCGGGAATAAGGCTGGAACAGATGAAGGCTATTGCGCACGAGTATCTTGGCATAGCCTACTACTGGATCAAAAGAAAGATTTAATTGATTTTAGGCTATAAATATGTAAAAATATAAGTCTATATTTTTACAAAACAAGGGATTAAGTAAGATTATGCTGGAAAGGTACTTATCGAAAAAAAGGGCAGAGGTGGTTAATAGGCTTATACCATCTTATCACAGGAAAGGCAGGATACTGGACATAGGCTGCGGGGAACACCCATATTTTCTTATAGATACTATATTTAATAATAAATATGGGATAGATATATCTG
Source organism: Candidatus Omnitrophota bacterium (assembly GCA_042571405.1). Taxonomy (GTDB): domain Bacteria; phylum Omnitrophota; class Gorgyraeia; order Gorgyraeales; family Gorgyraeaceae; genus Gorgyraea. Next base: position 41,786 of record JBHPHU010000007.1, read on the forward strand.
CAAAAGAGTGTACAAAAGACAAAAGTATTATTATAAAAAACAGTGACATCGAAAAAGATGGGCTTCTGGGGTTTGAAAGCGAATATTTCGATGTAGTAACTATGCTGGCTGTTTTTGAACACTTGGATCCAAATAAGTTGTCAGTTATAGTGAGAGAGATAAAGAGAGTATTGAAATCAAAAGGCATATTTATCTTAACAACTCCTGCGCCCTGGACAAGTGTAATATTGGAAGCGCTGTCAGCAGTTAGATTGGTTAATCCGGAAATGATAAAGGAACACAAAGGTCTTTATGGAGCTAAAAAGATATCTGATATATTAACAGAGTCTGGTTTTTCCAGAGAGAATGTGAAATTCGGAAGTTTCGAGCTGTTCATGAATACATGGAGTTTGGCAATAAAGAAATAGCATAGCTGGAGGCTGAGGATGAAATTATCCGTAGTAGTTCCTGTATATAATGAAGCTGGTTCCATAGCAGAAGTAATAAAGAATATCAAGGATGCTAGTCCAGGCATGGATATGGAGATCATAATAGTCGATGATGGGTCTAGCGATGGTACACCAGAGGCCCTTAATTCTATAAAAGACGATTCAGTAAAAGTTTATCATCATAAAAAAAATAAAGGTAAGGGTGCAGCCTTAAAGACAGGCTTTAGCCATGTAAGCGGGGATATAGTGATCATTCAGGATGCTGATTTGGAATACGATCCACGAGAGTACAAGGCTCTCTTAGACCCGATCATTAACCATAATGCCGATGTAGTATATGGTTCCAGGTTATCCGGCGGAAGGCCGGTAAGGGTATACATGTTTTGGCATAAGATAGGGAATAACGTTTTGACGTTTTTAACCAATCTTCTTTATAATACCACTATCACAGATATGGAAACAGGCTATAAGGTATTTAAGAAGAAGGTCATAGATAATATTGATATAAAATCAAAGGATTTTACTGTTGAGCCTGAGATTACCGCGAAGATCTTTAAAAAGAGATACAGGGTGTACGAGATCCCAATCTCTTATTATGGCAGGAGTTATGCTGAGGGTAAAAAGATAAGATGGTATCATGGCCTGAGCGCAATATGGGCATTGATAAGGTATAAATTTACAGATTAAGGATGGTAACTTGAAAAAGATTTTATTTTTTATATTTATCCTTGCGCTTTTTTTAAGGTTATTTACTGTATTTACCCAGGAAGAATCCAAAAAGGTGCCATATTCGGATGCAAAAGAATATGACAGCATAGCTGTGAACCTTGTGTCAGGGCATGGTTATTCAAAGGATATTGATGCTCCAAAAATTCCTACGAGTCGCAGAGTTCCTGTGTACCCATTATTCCTAGCCAGTGTTTATGCTATTTTTGGACATAGTTATATGGCTGTGAAAATCATTCAGGCGATTCTCGGAGCTTTGTTGTGTATCGTGGTATTTCTTATAGCTAATATGGTGTACAGCGATAAGTTCACAGCAGTCACAGCTTCCTTTATTACTGCTATATACAAGCCTTTTGTTTCAGGTTTTAATTATTATGGCGGGCCAGCATTATTACTTTCCGAATATTTCTTTATGTTTATCCTTGCATTGACAATTCTAACGATACTCTTTTTTATAAAAAATGAGAATAAGGGGCTCGGGGCTTTATCGGGTATTTTTATAGGACTAACTATATTGACGCGGCCTGAATTCGCGTTATATCCAATTCTTTTGGTTTTTTATTTATTTTTAAAATCTCAGCTATCCGTTAAAAGGTTTATCAAGAAATATTTTATAGTGTATTTTTTTATAGCATTAACTTTGACGCCATGGATTATAAGGAATTATGCCATTTATAAAAAGTTTATCCCTTTAAGTACTCTCGGTGGTTATGTATTCTTACACGGTAATAATTCTTTAGCGCGGGGAGGATGGGAATATCCGGTGTATCATGATGCAATAATGAAAAAAACAGAAAACATGAGCGAGTACGAGAAAAACAGACTTTTTTTAAAAAAAGGAATTGAAGAATTAAAGGCTGGGTCAAAGCGAATACCAAAACTTTTTATTAAGAAGATACTCGTACACTGGGCTCCTTTTGAGAAGAGATTTGAGTTGTTTAATCTTTATTATGCGATTATTTTAATTTTTGGGATTCCAGGAATGCTGCTTTTCAGAAAAGGTGCTATGAAAGGTATTTTATTGATATCCTTTTTAACCACGACGCTAACAGCCGTTATTATATGGGGAGATCCAAGATATAGATATCCTTATGAACTTTTTTTGATTATTTTTGCTGCATTTGCAATGAAGGAGATTTTTACCATAACCCAAAGAAAGGTTTTTAATTATGGAAAATAGACTTGGAAAATATACTGTCTCATTGGTAATACCTGCTAAGAATGAGGAAGATGGCATATCCGAACTTGTAGAGCTATCCAGGGATTTTGTAGACGAAATTATTGTCGTGGATGGTCATTCGAGTGATGCGACAATAGAGCGCGCATCGTCTAAAGATGCAAAGGTAGTTTTAGATAATAAAAAAGGAAAAGGTGATGCGTATAAGGTCGGTATACAAAAGTCAAAAGGGGATATTATTGTATTTATGGATGCAGATGGTTCGCATGATCCGAAGCTGATCCCTGCCTTGATAGAACCTTTACTGAAGGATGAATCAGATTTTGTTATTGGGTCGAGGTATAAGGGCGGCAGCGATGAATGGAAAGGAGACTTAGATACTTATTTACGCAGCATAGGCGGAGGGTTTCTTACTTTAGCAATTAATTATTTATGGAAATCTGATCTTACGGAATGTTTGAACGGATTTAGGGCAATAAAGAGAAATGCAGCTTTGAAGCTTGATTTGAAAGCCAATGATTTTGATATTGAACAGCATATGATAGTACAGTGCCTTAAGAAGAAGCTTAGAGTTAAAGAAGTAGCCTCTCACGAATATGAGAGAAAATGGGGTGTTTCCAAATTGCCAACATACAAAAAGGCGTATTTGTTTTTCTGGAGACTCTTTTTAGACATTGTTAATTTATGAAATTTATTGAAAAACGACAATATATAGTAATACTCATATTTCTGTTAGCTTTTGCGGTAAGGCTGGCGTTTGTTTTACAGGACAATGTCAACCCTTCATCAGATGCTTATGTATATGACAGCTTGGGCATGTCAATAAGCCAGGGTAATGGCTATGTAAATTCCAATGGAACACCGCATTCGTTCTATCCACCGTTTTACCCATTCTTTTTATCGCTAATCTACAGGATCTTTGGTCATAGTTATGTGGCTGTTAGAATCATCCAGTCTTTGATAGGCGCATTTGTTTGCGCATTGATATATTTGATAGGTAAAAGGATGCATAGTTTTACCGCAGGGATAATAGCAGGCATCTCAGCTATCGCGTACCTCCCTTTTATAAAGACAGCTGATCTTTTGTTGACAGAGGGAATTTTTACTTTTCTTTTACTCTTGATCGTTTTTTATTTACTGAAGATCAGCGCAGATTTGAAGCCCATGAATTGTATTGTGCTGGGTTTATTACTGGGAATATCGTTACTTACTAAATCCGCAATGTTATTTTTTCCAGTGTTCATGATCCCCGCGTTTTATTATATAGAAAAAGAAAGCTTAAGCACTGTTTTTAAAAAATATGCCCTGGTGTTGGTGTTTTTTCTCTTGCCGGTTATTCCATGGACAATAAGGAATTACAACGTCTATCATGAGTTTGTGCCGGTTGCTACGCAGACAGGCATTGGGTTTTATTCTTCTTATTGCCCGCCGGATGGGGTGTTTGGCAGGCTTGCCACACCGAATACCGATACTGTAGTGAGAGAAGCTGCTGAAATCTCTTCACTGGCTTTACGCAGTAATTTTTTAATAAAAAAGACATTAGAATTCATTATGTACAATCCAAAACTGGTTCTGGCGCTGGAATTTAAAAAGTTTGTATATTTTTGGGTGCCGTTTGACTGGGAGATAATAGGCGGGAGATGGTTTAACTTCGCGTATGTCGCGATGTTCCCATTTTTTATAATGGGTCTTTCCATAGCTTTCAGAGAATTAAGAAAATTTTATATAATCCTGTTGCCCATTGTTTATTTTCAGATAATGACCTTGATATTTTATGGCTCTCCGCGTTTTAGGCTGCCGATAGAGCCTTATATTTTTATATTAGCGGCAATAGGGGCGATAGAAATTTATAAGAATTTACATGATGCGGGAAGAAAGGATAGTTAGTTATGGAAATAAGAGGTAAAAAGGTATTAGTGACAGGCGCGGATGGTTTCATCGGTTCACATCTGGTCGAAGCGCTTGTGAAAGAAGGCGCGGATGTGCGGGCGCTGTCGCTCTATAATTCTTTTAACTATTGGGGCTGGCTTGAGGATGTTGATTGCTTAAGGGAGATAGACATTGTGACAGGGGACATAAGAGACCCATATTTTTGTAAGGATGTGACAAAAGGGACTGAGGTCGTCTTTAACCTTGCGGCGCTAATAGCGATTCCCTATTCTTATATTGTGCCTGATAGTTATGCGGAGACTAATATAAAAGGCACTCTTAATATTTGCCAGTCAGCGCTTAGCAATGATATCAAGAGACTTATTCAAGTATCTACCAGTGAGGTGTATGGCAGCGCGCTGTATGTGCCTATAGATGAAAAACACCCTCTACAGCCGCAATCTCCATACAGCGCGAGTAAGATAGGTTCTGATGCGATGGCAATGAGTTTTTATCATGCCTTTGATCTGCCCGTGACTGTTGCAAGGCCATTTAATACTTATGGCGCGCGACAGTCTGCCAGGGCAGTTATCCCGACTATTATTACCCAGATTGCCTCAGGCAAAAAGGAGATAAGCATGGGTAGTACTGAGCCGACCCGAGACTTTAACTACGTGCTGGATACCTGCAAAGGCATGATCGAACTCAGCAAATGCGATAAGGCTATAGGCGAGACCGTAAATATAGGCTCTAATTCTGAGGTGAGCATAGGGGATCTTTTTAATCTTATTAAGGAATCAATGCGGAGTGATGTCAAGCTTAAGGTAGAGAAGCAAAGAGTCAGGCCTGATAAGAGCGAGGTCCAGAGACTCTGGTGCGACAATAAGAAGATCAATAGTCTCACAGGATTTAAGCCAGCCTATGATATAAAAAAAGGACTAGACCTGACTATAGATTGGTTCAAGCAGCCGGAAAACTTGAAAAAATATAAGACAGATATTTATAATATCTAAAGTATAACTATGAAAACACTGATTACGGGCGCTAATGGATTTACTGCTGGACATTTGATTCCTTTGGTTTCAGGAAACGTGATATGCGCGGATATAGTTTCCCAAAAGCAAGAAGACTGGTATGTTTGCGACCTTACTGATTTTAATGCTGCGCT
>JBHPHU010000008.1:0-43095 GCA_042571405.1 Candidatus Omnitrophota bacterium
TATGAAGAAGAGCATGAGGTGGATAAGATAAAAAGAGGCGATGAATTACCGGCGGGCGTGTTAAAGAGGATAGTTGTTTACGTAGCGAGCAAAAAGAAGTTATCTGTCGGCGATAAAATGGCAGGCAGGCACGGCAATAAAGGCGTTGTAGCAAAAATTTTACCCGAAGAAGACATGCCTTACATGGAGGATGGCACGCCTGTTGAGATTGTGCTGAATCCTCTTGGTGTGCCGTCAAGGATGAACGTGGGCCAGATACTTGAGACGCATCTTGGATGGGCTGCTAAGGCCTTGAATCTTAAGGTGACCACACCTGTATTTGACGGCGCGAAAGAAGAAGACGTGCAGCAGTGGTTAAAAGACGCAGGGCTTCCGGCACATGGAAAAGTAGTATTACATGACGGTAAGACAGGAGAGAGGTTCGGACAAAAAGTCACAGTAGGATATATATATATGTTGAAACTCGCGCATCTGGTTGACGATAAAATACACGCGCGTTCAATAGGCCCGTACTCGCTTGTAACTCAGCAGCCTCTTGGCGGAAAGGCTCAATTCGGCGGACAGAGGTTCGGAGAAATGGAAGTGTGGGCGCTCGAGGCGTATGGAGCCGCATATACGCTGCAGGAGCTCTTGACCGTAAAAAGCGATGATGTCAGCGGAAGGACAAAAGTGTACGAGTCCATAGTAAAAGGTGAGAATGCTCTTCATCCCGGAACGCCTGAATCGTTCAATGTATTGGTCAAGGAGTTACAGAGCCTGTGCCTGGACATAAGGACAGAATATAAAGATGGCGGGATTTCGCCCGTTGTTGTTTCAAAAGAGGGTCTCAAGGAGCTGCGCAAGGCGCGCAAAAAAGCAAAAAGGAAGAAAAAATAATGATAAAAGAAGAATTTGGTAATTTCGATTTTATCTCAATAAAAATTGCTTCTCCTGAGGTTATTAGGTCTTGGTCAAAGGGCGAGGTAAAGAAGCCAGAGACTATTAATTACAGGACTCTCAGGCCTGAAAAAGACGGGCTTTTTTGCGAAAAAATATTCGGGCCAACTCGCGACTGGGAATGTAGCTGTGGGAAATACAAGCGCATTAAATATAAAGGCATAGTGTGCGATCGTTGCGGCGTAGAGGTCACATTGTCTAAGGTCAGACGCGACAGGATGGGCCACATAGAACTGGCTGCGCCTTGTTCGCATGTCTGGTTCTTTAAAGCATTGCCGAGCCGCATGGCGCTTCTTTTAAATATTGGCATGCGAGAAATGGAAAGAGTAATTTATTACGAAGAATATATTGTTATTGATCCGGGAGAATCTCCTCTTAAGAAAAAGGAACTTCTGAGCGAAGAGAGATACAGGAAGTATGTCGAGGAATATGGCAGTAAATTCAAGGCCATGATCGGCGCTGAAGCCATAAGAGAGCTTTTAGCTGAACTGGATCTGGGCAGCATGATAAAGCAATTAAAGGCAGATCTCCACGAACAAAAATCAGAGCAGGCAAAGAGAAAAACACTCAAGAGACTCAGGACAATAGAGGCAATAAATAAATCCGGTAATAGGTCAGAGTGGATGGTAATGGATATTGTACCTGTTATACCGCCAGATTTGAGGCCGCTGGTTCCTCTGGAGGGCGGAAGATTTGCTACCAGCGATCTGAACGACCTGTATCGCCGTGTTATAAATAGAAATAACCGCCTCAAGAAATTATTGGAATTAAAAGCACCTGACATTATTGTACGCAACGAGAAACGCATGCTTCAAGAATCAGTGGATGCGCTTTTTGACAATGGGAGACATGGCAGGCCAGTGCTCGGTCCTGCGAATAGGCCGCTTAAGTCTTTGAGTGACATGCTAAAAGGCAAGCAGGGCCGCTTTAGGCAGAATCTTTTAGGAAAACGCGTTGACTATTCAGGCAGGAGCGTTATTGTGATCGGGCCTGAGCTGAAGTTATGGGAGTGTGGACTTCCAAAAAAGATGGCGCTAGAGCTATTCGAACCATTTATTATAAAGAAGTTAAAGGAAAAAGGATTTGTCCACACAATAAAAAGCGCTAAGCGTATGGTGGAGAAGGCAAGGCTTGAAGTATGGGATATCCTGGATGATGTAATAAAAGAACATCCCGTGCTTTTAAATAGAGCGCCTACCTTGCATAGGCTTGGAATACAGGCGTTTCAGCCCGTGTTAATAGAGGGTAAGGCAATCAGGATCCATCCTCTTGTCTGTACTGCGTTCAATGCAGATTTTGACGGTGACCAAATGGCAGTGCACGTGCCTTTGTCAACAGAGGCGCAGATGGAATTAAGGCTCATGATGCTCTCGTCCAACAATATATTTTCTCCGTCTGACGGCAGACCTATTATAACGCCGACGCAAGACATAGTGCTGGGTTGTTATTATCTGACAGGAGAAACGCCGGGCGCAAAAGGAGAAGGCAGGGTCTTCGCGGATAAAGAAGAGGCAGAGATCGCGCTTTATGACAGAGAGATAGACATGCACGCGAAGATAAAGATAAGGATTAATGGAGAGATCATTGAGGCAACCGCAGGAAGAGTTGTATTCAATCGTATATTACCGGAAGGCATGCCTTTCGTGAATACTATGCTGGAGAAATCAAATCTCAGTAAAGTAATAAATGATTGCTATAAACAGTTTGGCCATGATATAACCGTGAAGCTCTTGGATGATATCAAGAAAGTCGGTTTTGAGTTTGCGACATTGGCAGGTATTTCTATTTCAGTGGAAGATTTACATATTCCGACAGAAAAGAAAAAAGTGCTGGCAGCTTCAAAAAAAGAAGTAAATTCAGTCGAAGATCAATACCGAAAAGGCATCATCACGGAGCGAGAAAGATACAATAAGATCGTTGATATATGGACGCATGCTACAGACAAGGTGTCGGATCTTTTATTTAAGGAGCTGAGCGCCTCTAATCCAATATTTATGATGGCTGATTCCGGGGCAAGGGGTTCAAAGCAGCAGATACGCCAGCTCGCAGGTATGCGCGGACTCATGGCAAAGCCATCAGGAGAAATTATCGAGACACCCATTACTGCTAATTTTAAAGAAGGTCTTACAGTGCTCGAGTATTTTATCTCTACTCACGGCGCGAGAAAAGGTCTGGCAGACACAGCGCTTAAGACAGCGGATTCCGGGTATCTTACCAGGCGTCTTGTGGATGTGGCGCAGGATGTTATTATAAGGGAAGATGATTGCGGTACAATGAACGGCATACTTGTCAGCGCGATCATTGAGGCAGATGAAGTAGTTGTTCCTCTAAGAGAGAGGATCATCGGAAGGGTGGCAGTGGATAATATCGCGGATATTATTACTGATGAGAATATTGTAGAGGCCGGCAGTGAGATAGATGAAGAATCTGCCGCGCGTGTAGAATTTGCCGGAATAGAAAAGATACGCATACGCAGTGTCTTGACATGTGAGGCAAAGTATGGTGTGTGCGCCAAGTGTTATGGCACGGATCTTGCTACAGGTAAGATCGTTGAGCTCGGTACGGCTGTTGGCGTGATTGCGGCCCAGTCCATAGGCGAACCAGGGACACAGCTTACCATGAGAACATTTCATATTGGCGGAACAGCGTCAAGAATTATAGAACAGTCGTTTATAAAATCCAGGGCAAAAGGTATAGTTAAATATCATAACCTTAGGATAGTGCAACAGGAATCAGGCGATATTATAGTGTTGAACCGCAATGGACAGATAAGTATAAACGATGAAAGCGGCAGGGAACTTGAAAAATATATGGTGCCTTCAGGGTCTACAGTGGCCATAAAAGAAGGTCAAGAGGTTGATAAAGGTGTTATTTTTATTAGATGGGACCCATACACTTCACCTATCATGATAGAAGTTAGCGGAAAGGTGAGGTACGAGGATATTGTGGAAGAAGTGACCATGGTAGAGGAGCTTGACGAGGCAACAGGTCGTACCGGTCGCGTGATTATAGAGCACAGGGGCGAATATCATCCACAGATAGTTATAGAGAACGAGAAAAAAGAGGTTGCGGCGATTTATCCAATTCCCGCAGGGGCGCACATTGTTTGTCAGGACGGAGAGAATGTGAAGGCAGGAGAGCTTATTGCAAAGACACCCAGGCAGGTCAGCAAGACAAGAGATATCACTGGAGGTTTGCCGAGGGTGGCAGAGCTTTTTGAGGCAAGAAAACCAAAAGATCCCGCAATGATAAGCGAGATAGACGGGGTCGTGGAGTTTGCCACATCTAAAAAAGGTCAGCGCAGGATCATTGTTAAGGCAGCCTCTGGCATGAAAAAGGAATATATTATACCGCATGGAAAACATTTGAATGTCTATCGAGGCGACAAAGTTATTACAGGAGATCAGCTTGTTGATGGACCGATCAACCCACAGGATATATTAAAGGTAAGCGGCGAGAAGAGATTGCAGGAATATCTGGTGAATGAAGTGCAAGAAGTCTATAGGTTGCAGGGCGTAAAGATAAACGATAAACATATAGAGACTATAGTAAAACAGATGCTCAAGAAGGTTAAGATAGAGGATTCCGGTGATACAGAGTTTTTGGTTGGCATGCAGGTGGACAAACAGGTTTTTCAGGAAGAAAATATAAAGGTTGCGAAGAAAAAAGGTAAACCTGCCAGCGCAGCGCCAATACTTTTAGGGATTACAAAGGCGTCGCTTTCCACAGAGAGTTTTATATCAGCGGCGAGTTTTCAGGAGACTACCAAGGTTTTAACAGAGGCTGCTGTGAGCGGAAGGATAGATGAGCTTAGGGGGTTGAAAGAGAATGTCATTATGGGGCATTTGATTCCAGCCGGTACCGGGTTTAAGGCGCACCAGAATATAGAGATGGTAAAAATAGGTCTTGAAAAAGAAAAGAGCGACAATCAACAAGAGACTCCGCATCCCAAGGGTACGGGGCAGGCAAAGGACAAGGAATAAATATGCCAACAATCGGTCAATTAATAAAATACGGCAGGAGTAAAAAAACCAGAAAGACGAAATCGCGCGCGCTTAATGCGTGTCCCCAGAAAAGGGGCGTGTGTTTGCAGGTAAAGACACAGACTCCTAAAAAACCTAACTCTGCGTTGAGAAAAGTTGCCAGGGTAAGGTTGACAAATGGTATAGAGGTAACGTCCTACATACCAGGAGAAGGACACAATCTTCAAGAGCATTCAATAGTTTTAATCAGGGGTGGCAGGGTAAAGGATCTTCCCGGTGTGAGGTATCATATCGTAAGAGGCACGCTCGACACAGCAGGCGTGGCAAACAGGAAGAAGAGCCGCTCAAAGTACGGCGCAAAACGACCAAAAGCATAACATATCTTGGTCGAGGTTTTACCTCGACCACGGAGGAGAAGATGCGAAGACGAAGAGCAGATAAAAGAGATGTATTACCTGATCCTAAATATAACAGCAAGCTTATCACCAGGTTTGTCAATGTAGTTATGGAACAGGGCAAGAAGGCTGTTGCGGAGCGTATTGTATATAATGCGCTTGACATAGTTTCAAAAAAATCAGACGATACTAATTCCTTGGAACTATTGCAGAAGGCAATTGATAACGTAAGACCTCTTTTAGAGATAAAACCAAGAAGGGTTGGAGGAGCTACTTATCAGGTGCCTATTGAAGTAAAAAGTGACAGAGGAACATCTATTGCAATGCGCTGGCTAAGGGATTTCGCAAGACAGAAAAAAGGCAGGCCCATGGAAGAGAAGCTCGCAGATGAGATAGTGGAAGCATTTAAAAAACAGGGTTCTGCAATGAAAAAGCGAGAAGATATGCACAGGATGGCAGAGGCTAACAAAGCCTTTGCGCATTACAGATGGTAATGAAAGGTAAAGAGATAGAAAGTGGCGACCGAAACCCAACAGAAAGCAAATAATAAGCATATGATCAGAGAAATACCATTAAGTCAATTAAGGAACATAGGAGTTATCGCTCATATAGACGCTGGTAAGACCACGACTACCGAGAGGATGCTTTATTATGCAGGCAGGCTCTATAAGATTGGCGAGGTGCACGAGGGCACCGCGACAATGGACTGGATGGAGCAGGAGCAGGAACGAGGCATAACTATTACCTCAGCGGCTACGAGTTGCAATTGGAAGGACTGCAGAATAAATGTTATAGATACTCCGGGCCACGTGGATTTTACAGCAGAAGTGGAGCGATCATTGAAGGTGCTGGATGGCGCGGTTGTTGTGTTCTGTGGAGTGGGTGGTGTGCAGCCGCAAACAGAGACAGTGTGGCGCCAGGCAGATAAGTACAAGGTTCCAAGAATAGCTTTTATAAATAAAATGGATCGCGTGGGAGCTGATTTTACAAAAGTAGTAAAACAGATGGAGGAGATGCTAGCCGCGAATGCGTTTCCCATACAGCTTCCTATTGGCAGTGAAGATAAATTTAAAGGAATAATAGATCTTATTGGTATGAAGACATATATGTTTAATGAAGGCAAGGTAGATGATAATTTTGAGGAGAATCAAATACCCGCAGATAAAATGGAAGAGGTGAAGGCATACAGGCACGACCTTATTGAAAAATTAGCAGAGCACGATGAGAAGATGATGGATAAATATATTCACGATCAGGAGATATCAGAGTCTGAGATACGGGCTGCTCTTCGTAAAGCAGTTGTTAACGATATGTTTGTGCCGATATTGTGCGGCGCCGCTTTTAAGAATAAAGGCGTGCAGATGTTGCTGGACGCAGTGTGCGAATGTTTACCGTCTCCATTAGATATTCCTCCTATTAAAGGCGTTAGCCCTGACTCTGACGAGGATGTATTCAGAAAGACAGATGATGACGAGCCTTTTTGCGCGCTATGTTTTAAAATCGCGACAGATCCTTATGTGGGCAGGATTACATATATAAGGATATACTCAGGCACAGTGCAAAAAAGTTCTTATGTTTATAATATAAGCCGTGACCGCAAAGAGCGCCTGAGCAAGATCGTGCGCATGCATGCTAATAAGCAGGAGATAGTGGATGAGGCAGGGGCCGGTGATATTGTCGGTGTTGTGGGGTTAAAGAACGCGCGCACAGGTGATACGCTTTGCGAAAAAGATTACCCTGTTATTTTGGAGAAGATGCACTTCCCCGAGCCTGTGGTTTCTATGGCAATAGAGCCGGCTACGAAAGTAGCCCAAGACAAACTAGGACTCGCGCTTAATAAATTACAAGAAGAAGATCCGACCTTTATCGTGCGCTACAACGATGAAACAGGACAGACTCTTATATCAGGCATGGGAGAATTGCATCTCGAGATAATAGTAGATAGGCTCTATCGCGAGTTCAAGGTAGAGACAAAGACAGGCGTGCCACAGGTTGCCTACAAAGAGATGCCGACTCAGGAGGTCAGATCTGTCGGTAAATTTATACAGCAGTCAGGCGGCAGGGGGCAGTATGGTCACGCTGTTATTATTATAAAACCAGGTGAGCCAGGCACTGGAATAGAATTCAAGAATAAGATCGTGGGAGGCGCTATCCCCAGAGAGTACATCCCGGCTGTTAAAAACGGGGTTGAAATGGCGTCAAAGACAGGCGTTTTATCAAGCTACCCTGTAATAGACACAGAGGTCAATCTAATCGATGGGTCTTTTCATGAAGTTGATTCTTCAGAGATCGCCTTTAAGATGGCTGGTTCGATTGCGTTTACAGATGGTTTGAAAAAAGCCAAGTGTAAACTTATGGAACCCATAATGAACCTTGAAGTAATTTTTCCAGAAGCCTATATGGGAGATGTTATAGGTGACCTGAATTCACGACGCTGTAAGATCAGAGAGATAGAGCAAAGGATTAGTGTAAAGTCAGTGAAGGGCGACGTGCCGCTAGCGGAGATGTTTGGTTACGCAACAGCGATAAGGAGCTTGACACAAGGAAGAGCATCGTATACAATGGAGCCTTCTCATTATGCAGAAGTACCTAAAAATATAGCGGAAAAGATTATAAGCAAGTAAAACAAAAGGAGCAAACAATGGCAAAGGAAAAATTCCAACGCACCAAGCCACATGTAAATATCGGCACCATCGGACACGTAGATCATGGCAAAACTACACTCACCTGTTCTATAACGCAGTGCCTGGCAGCAAAAGGTCTTGCGCAGGCAAAGAAGTTCGACGAGATCGATAATGCCCCTGAAGAAAAAGAGCGAGGAGTTACCATAAATGTTCACCATGCAGAATATGAAACAGAAAAACGTCACTACGCTCACGTAGACTGTCCTGGTCACGCGGACTATATAAAGAACATGATCACAGGTTCCGCGCAGATGGATGGCGCGATCCTTGTCGTATCAGCAGTAGACGGCCCAATGCCTCAGACAAGAGAACACATTCTCCTGGCCCGTCAGGTAGGCGTACCAGCCATAGTAGTATTCCTGAATAAATGCGACGCAGTGGATGATGCCGAACTCCTGGACCTGGTAGAACTCGAAGTAAGAGACCTTTTGACAAAATATGAATTCCCCGGAGAAAAAATCCCCATAGTAAGAGGAAGCGCCTTAAAGGCAATGGAATGCAGCTGCGGTAAAGATGAATGCAAAGCCTGCAGCCCTATATTCGAACTCATGAAACAAGTAGACGCTTATATCCCGGAACCAAAAAGAGACATTGACAAGCCTTTCTTGATGGCAATAGAAGATGTTTTTTCAATAACAGGCCGAGGAACAGTCGGAACTGGAAGAATAGAACGAGGAATAGTTAAGGTAGGGGAAGAAGTATCGATCGTGGGTCTTACAGAAAAGCCAGGTAAAACTGTTGTAACAGGCGTAGAGATGTTCAGGAAGATCCTGGATGAAGGACGGGCCGGAGACAACGTAGGCGTGCTCCTGCGAGGCATAGACAAAAAAGACCTCGAACGTGGCCAGGTTCTCGCAAAACCAGGCTCCATCACCCCTCACACTAAATGCAAAGCAAAAGTATACGTATTGACAAAAGAAGAAGGCGGACGTCATACACCATTCTTTAATGGTTACCGCCCTCAATTCTATTTTAGAACCACAGATGTAACAGGCGTAGCCACTCTTCCCAAAGGAACAGAGATGGTAATGCCTGGCGACAACGTAGAAATGGAAATCGAACTCATAACGCCTATCGCAATGGAAAAAGAACTCCGCTTTGCAATTCGTGAAGGCGGTCATACAGTAGGCGCGGGAGTTGTAGCGGATATTTTAGCGTAACGGAGAGAAGATGACACAGCAGCAAGCTCAAAAAATTCGCATAAGATTACAGGGATATGACTACAAGCTCCTGGATCAGTCAGCTGCAGAGATAGTTGACACTGCAAAGCGTACAGGCGCAAAGGTTTCAGGGCCTGTACCCTTGCCTACAAAAAGAGAGATCTTTACTGTTTTAAGGGGTCCTCATGTTGACAAAAAATCCAGGGAACAGTTCCAGATGAAGACGCACAAGAGGCTTGTGGATATCATTAGTCCCACTGCGAAGACAATAGACGCTCTTAGAAAACTAGATCTGCCGGCAGGTGTATTTGTCGAGATCAAATAATAAACGCGAATACAGGTAAATCCAACGCAAATATTCACAAATATCAGCGTTAGATTCGCGATGATTCGCATTAAACAAAATGAAAATGGGTTTATTGGGTAAAAAATTAGGCATGACTCAAGCTTTTACGGAAGATGGAAAATTTATGTCTGTTACCGTTATAGAAGCAGGCCCTTGCACGGTTTTGAATGTGCTTGAAAACAAGGTCTTGCTTGGTTTTGGAAAGAAAAAAGCAAAAAATATTCCTGGCCCGGAAATGGGTTTATATAAAAGAGCAAATGCGGAACCAAGCGCTTTTGTTAAGGAATTACCTTTTGATATTAGTAAAGATGTTAGTATCGGAAAAAAAATAACAGTGGATATTTTTCAGGAAAAAGATTTCGTTGATATAGCGGGTACTTCTATAGGTAAGGGGTTTCAGGGTGGTGTAAAGCGATGGGGTTGGGCTGGCGGCCCGAAGAGCCATGGTGGAATGCATCATCGAAGAGTAGGCTCTATAGGAGGCAGCTCTTTTCCTTCAAGGGTATGGAAAGGCTTGCACTTGCCCGGTCGCATGGGCAACAAGAGAAGGACAGTTCAAAATCTAGAGGTTATTAAAGTATATAAGGAAAAGAACATATTATTAGTCAAAGGCGCAGTGCCGGGTTCGAAGAACGGATATTTGGAGATCAAGCTAGCTAAGAAAAAACCAGTGGTAAGACCAAAAGCAGAGACTAAACAGAATGAAAAAACAGACAAAAAGTAAAAAAACAGAGAAAAACGCCGACATACCAGTCGTAGACGTATATAGTCTTTCTGGCAAGAAGCTGGATAAATTTAAGCTGAATCCAGAAGTATTTAACGCTGCGGTGCGCAAGGGTCTTTTGCATCAGAGTATTGTCATGTATCAGGCCAACAAAAGACAGGGTACGGCCTCGACAAAGACGCGGGCAAATGTTAGAGGCGGCGGGAAAAAACCATGGAGACAAAAAGGCACTGGCAGGGCAAGAGCCGGTTCCATAAGGTCTCCTTTGTGGAGAGGCGGCGGCGTTGTTTTCGGACCTGTGCCAAGAGATTTTAGTTATAGCATACCAAAGAGAATGAAGAAGCTGGCTATTGTTTCTGGTCTGAGCGCAAAGACGAAAGACAAAGAGATAATGGTTCTGGAAAAAGAACCTGATTTAAAACAGCCTAGGACAAAAGACATAGCAAAGATATTGATTGCATTGAAGATTTACGATAAGAGAAACCTTTTTGTGTGTTCGAAAAGAAACGAAAATCTGATACGTTCATGCAAAAATATAAAGAATCTGACATTGAGGATGTGCGACGACTTTAATACGTATGATGTACTCTCTAACTCAAGGGTCTTGTTTTCGAAGGAAACGCACGATAGCATAGTGAAGAGATTAAAAAAATGAAAACACCTTATGATGTCTTAAAAAATATATTGCGTACGGAAAAAGGCAGTCAGATGCTTGAAGGGAATAAGTATCTTTTTCGCGTTGCGCCTCGCGCAAACAAGGTGGAGATAAGGCAGGCAGTGGAATTTATCTACAATGTAAAGGTGTTAAAGGTAAATACTGTAAAGATGCGGGGTAAGTGGAAGAGACTGAGACACCAGGTCGGTAAAACTCCGGATTGGAAAAAGGCCATAGTGACGCTTAAATCAGGCGATCGCATTGATATGGCAACTACATAGAGGCAGAGATGGGGATTAAACAATATAAACCAAGAACACCATCGCTAAGATGGACAGCGCTTTCTGATTTTAAAGAGATTACGACTGATAGACCTGAGAAGTCTCTTACAGAGCCTAAGAAAAGGACAGGCGGTCGCAATTCACATGGTCGCATTACATCCAGATGGATGGGCGGCGGCCATAAGAAAAGATATAGAATTATAGACTTCAAAAGGGATAGGATGGATGCCTCCGCAAAGGTATTATCTATCGAATATGATCCGAATCGATCTTCAAGGATCGCCCTGGTGGAATATGATGATAAAGAAAGAAGGTATATAATTTGGCCTGCTGGCTTGTCTGTAGGGGATGTTGTGATGTCCAGCAGAAATGAGATTGAAATAAAGCCCGGCAATTCAATACCTTTAAGAAATGTGCCGCCAGGTACGCCCATACACAATCTTGAACTGACAAAGGGCAGGGGCGCGAAGATTGTCAGAAGCGCAGGGGGTTATGCTCAGATATTGGCAAAGGAAGAGCCCTATGCACATGTAAAGCTTCCTTCAGGCGAGGTAAGACTGATCCACCTGGATTGCATGGCGACTATAGGTCAGATTGGTAATATTGAACACGATGCGATCTCCATTGGTAAAGCAGGTAGATCGCGATGGCTTGGTCGTAAACCCAGCGTAAGGGGAGTTGTCATGAACCCGGTTGATCATCCTATGGGTGGCGGAGAAGGCAAATCTTCTGGTGGAAGGCATCCAACATCACCGTGGGGACAGAAGTCAAAGGGCTTACAGACAAGAAAAACAAAGCTGTCGGATAGGTATATTGTTAAACGAAGGAAGAGCAAGATAATTACGGGGTGAGGTTAAAATGGGTAGATCACTAAAAAAAGGTCCTTTTATAGACGAGAAGCTGTTAAAGCGCCTTCAGAAAATGAAGGACACAAGAGACAGATCTCCTTTAAAGACATGGTCTCGCAGGTCCACAATAGCCCCTGAATTCGTGGGGATGACTATATCTATTCACAACGGCAGAAAATTTATACCTGTTTTTATAACAGAGAATATGGTTGGTCATAAGCTCGGGGAGTTTTCGCCAACAAGAGTCTTTAAGAAGCACAGCGCTCATACAGAACAGTCTCAGTCAAAGACATAAGGTAGATTATGATAACCAGAGTTATAGCACGATATTTAAGGATTTCGCCAAGAAAAACAAGCAATGTTACAAATCTTATAAAGGGTATGCCAGTTGTAAAAGCATTGTCGTTTCTGGATGTAATCGAGAAGAGACCTACTATTTACATAAAGAGACTGTTGAACTCAGCCATTGATAGCGCGGATAAAAAGGCGAAGCTGTTACCTGCTGATCTTTATATTTCTTCAATAAAGGCAGACAAGGGCCCTATGTTAAAGAGATTTAGAGCTGCTTCAATGGGCAGGGCAACTATGATTAAGCACAGGACAACACATCTTACATTGGAACTGGATAAGATCGTAAGGCCGGTGAAGAAAGAGAAGACTGAAAAAACAGCAGCAAAGAAAATACAGGCACCAGTTAAAAAACAAAAGAAGACTACAAGCAAAAGGAGATAATTTTGGGCCAGAAAGTACATCCTTACAGTTTTAGATTGGGTTATATAAGAGATTGGACATCCAGATGGTTTGCCAATAAGAAGGATTTTGGAGGCTTGCTTATAGAGGATTCCAAGATAAGGAAGCATATAAAAAAGAATTTAATGCAGGCTGCTATCGCGAAGATAGAAATAGAGAGGGCTAGCAATAGGATTCGCGTAATAATACACAGTGGCAGGCCTGGTGTAATAATAGGTAGAAAAGGTTCAGAGATTGATAGATTAAGAGATGAGCTTAGAGACGTTGTTAATAAAGAGATCCAAATAGACATAAAAGAGATAAAGCGGGTGGCGCTATCAGCGCAGCTCGTCGCGGAAAATGTCGCATTTCAGCTCGAGAAGAGGATAGCATTCAGAAGGGCAATGAAGAGAGCTGTGCAGCAGGCCACTACAGCAGGCGCAGGTGGCATAAAGATACGATGTGGCGGCAGGCTGGATGGCGCCGAGATAGCAAGAAGAGAATCATACAAGGTTGGCAAGGTGCCTTTGCAGACTATAAAGGCTGATGTGGACTATGGATTTACAGAGGCCCATACTCAGGCTGGTCTTATAGGCGTCAAGGTCTGGATTTATAAAGGCGATATAATTGTTGGCAAAAAAAAGAACAAGCAAGTAGAGGTTTAATCGTGCCATTAATGCCAAAGAGGGTTAAATATAGAAAGTACCAGAGAGGCAGGAGAAAGGGTATTGCTACTCGTGGCGCTACGCTTGCGTTTGGTGAGTGCGGTCTGCAGGCCTTGGAGAATGACTGGCTTACCAATGTGCAGATAGAGGCTTGCAGGGTTACAGTCATGAGGTCTTTGCAGGGTGCCGGAAAGTTGTGGATACGGGCATTTCCTGACAAATCTGTCAGTAAAAAGCCCGCAGAGACAAGGATGGGAAAAGGAAAAGGCATGCCTTTACACTGGGTTGCTATTGTGAAAAGAGGCAAGATAATTTTTGAGCTCGGAGGGGTCAGCGAAGACCTTGCTAAAGATGCCATGAGATACGCGTCCTCAAAATTACCTTTTAAGACAAGATTTATTACAAGAAAGACAAGCGGTTAAAGATATGTTAAAGACAGACGAGTTAAGAAATTTTTCAAAGCAGGAATTGAACGAGAAATTAGTAGCATTGAAAAAGTCTCTTTTTGAGATGTTGTCGCAGCGTTCAACAGGGCGCGTGGAAAAACCAAGCAAGATTAAAGATGCGCGACGTGATGTTGCGAGAATATTAACAATATTAAACGAGAAGCAAAAGGGGTAATTATGGAAGCAAGAGCAAAGCGCAAAGAAAGGGTAGGCGTTGTGATAGGCGACAAGATGGATAAGGGTATCATTGTCCGCTTGGATCGTACGACCACACACCCTGTATATAGGCGCATTATTAAAAAATCCGGAAAGATCATGGCGCACGACGAGAAGAATGAAGCCAAGACCGGAGACAAGGTAAAGATCCAGGAGACAAAGCCTGTTTCAAAGAAAAAAAGGTGGCGTCTGGTAGAGGTAATAAAATAATTATTCGAGGTTCGATCTCGAACAAGGCTTTAGAGGATTAAAATTATGATTAGGATGCAGACTATTTTAGATGTAGCGGATAATACAGGGGCCAAAAGGGCTTCGTGTATAGGTGTTATAGGCAGACATGGTAAGGAATCTGCTGAGGTCGGAGATATTATATCAGCCAACATAAAAGAAGCAAGCCCTGACGGCGTAGTTAAGGCAGGCGAAGTCGTTAAGGCAGTCATAGTCAGAAGTGTTAACTCTATCAGGCGGCCAGACGGCTCTTATTTGAGATTTGATAGAAACGCCGTTGTAATCATAGACATCCAGATGAATCCTCGTGGCACAAGGATATTTGGACCCGTGGCGAGAGAGTTGCGCGATAAAAATTTCATGAAGATTGTCTCACTGGCGCCTGAAGTAATATAAAGGAAGATATGTCAAAGATAAAGAAGAGCGATATGGTAAAAATAACAACAGGCAAGGATAAAGGCAAGAGCGGTAAAGTTCTTGCGGTTTTTCCTGATACCGGCAGGGCGCTTGTTCAGGGTCTTAACCTGGTAAAGAAGCATGCCCGCAAGACCAAAGAAGATCAGCAAGGCGGTATCATACAGAAGGAGAGCGCGATAGCTATTTCTAATTTGATGGTGGTTTGTCAGAAGTGCAATAAGTCGACGCGCATTGGTTTTAGCGTGCTTTCCGACAGCACAAAGGTCAGGATTTGCAAAAAATGTAAGGAATTGATATAATATGACACCTAGACTATTAGAGAGATATAAAAAAGAAATTCTTCCGGAGCTCGAAAAAAAGTTTAACTATAAAAATATATTGCAGGCACCTCGCATTGAAAAGATTGTCTTGAATATGGGTGTAGGCGCTGCGAGCCAGGACATAAAGATCCTTGAGCAGGCCATAAAGGAATTGGCTACTATAACCGGCCAGAAGCCTGTTATGACCAGGTCAAAAAAAGCAATAGCAAATTTTAAAATACGCAAGGGCATCCCTATTGGCTGTAAAGTTACTCTACGCGGGGCAAAGATGTATGAATTTTTAGATAGGCTAGTGAATGTTGCGCTGCCCAGGATCAGAGATTTTAGAGGAGTAAATCCTAACTCGTTTGACCAAAAGGGCAGCTATTCTATGGGATTAAAAGAGCAGGCTATCTTCCCTGAAATAGATATTGATAAGATATCAAGGACTCAGGGTATGGATGTAATAATAAATATACGGTCGAATTCAAAAGAGGAATCATTCGAATTATTAAAGCTTCTTGGTATGCCGTTCGCGCAGAAAAAAGGCAAAAATAAGGAACCCTATACCACAACATAAGATTTGGTGCGGGGCACATAGAGGATATATATGGCAAAAGAATGTTTAATAGCAAAACAAAAAAAGACTCCTAAATTTAAGGTAAGAGGGTACAATAGATGCCAGTTGTGCGGCAGGCGACGCGCATATATGAGAAAGTTTCATGTATGTCGTATATGCTTCAGGGAAATGGCTTCTCGCGGAGAGATACCCGGAGTTACAAAAGCAAGCTGGTAGCAACATTACACAGGATACGGAGACATAAAATGTCAATGACAGATCCAATTGCGAACACGTTAACTATAATTAGAAACGGGATTTCATCTCACAAGATAAAGGTTGATGTGCCGTTTTCAAAAATTTCACAGGAGATCCTTGGTATCTTCAAGAGAGAGAAGTTTATAAAGGATTTCAAATTTATAGACGACAAAAAACAGGGACTATTGAGAATTTATTTGAAATATAAAAGTACAGGCGAACCAGCGGTAAGGGGCCTGAAGAGGATTTCAAGGCCTGGTTTAAGAAGGTATGTAAAAAAAGACAGGATACCTGTGGTGCTGGGAGGCATAGGCGTGGCAGTGTTTTCGACCTCCAGAGGTATTGTGACAAATATGCAGGCAAAGGAAATGCAAACAGGCGGCGAAGTCCTGTGCTATATTTGGTGAAATCGCGAAATTACGCGGAAGCCCCTACTTCGTAGGGGACGCGGAACTACGCTGAAGGAAAACTTATATGTCAAGGATAGGTAAGAGACCAATACAAATTCCGGATAAGGTTAAGATCAAGATAGATGCGGGCAAGATATTTGCAGAAGGCCCAAAAGGTAAGCTGGATTGGGTTTTCCCGCAGGGCGTAGAGGTGCATATGGACAAGAATCAGCTTATTGTAAAAAGATTGGCAGAGGATAAGATTTCTTATTCCATGCACGGTTTGACAAGGGCCTATATAAACAACATGGTAAAAGGCGTGAGTGAGGGATACATAAAGAATCTTGAACTTCACGGCGTAGGCTATCGTGCTCAAGCACAAGGCAAGACCTTGAATCTTCAGTTGGGTTTTTCACACCCTGTCGTGTATGTAGTGCCGGAAGGTATTAGCATAAAGACACCAAAGCAAAACCAGATAGCTGTTGAGGGTATTGATAAAGCAAAGGTTGGAGAAGCAGCAGCTGAGATAAGAGATTTTTTAAAACCAGAGCCCTACAAAGGCAAAGGCATAAGATACGCAGGCGAGTATGTGAGGAAGAAAGCAGGCAAGGCGGTCGCGTAAACACAGATTAGCACAGATGAAAAGATAAAGATGATCACAGATAACCTTACCTGCGATCATCTGTGCATTAACGAGCGAAGCGAGTTAAAAATGAGAAAAAAATTCAAAAATAAGACAGAGTTGGGCAGGATAAAAAGGCATTACAGGATCAGGACTAAGCTTTCTGGCACAGAAGATAAGCCGAGAATGTGTGTTCACAGGAGCCACAAGAATCTACTTGTACAGTTCATAGATGATCTTGAGGGCAAGACCCTTTTCCATGCTTCTACTGAAGACAAGGAATTCAAAAAGGATTGTAAGTGGGGCGGCAATATAGACGCTGCTAAAAAGCTAGGAGCTTATGTATCAAAAGAAGCGAAGAAGAAAGGTATAGAGAGAGTTGTGTTTGATAGGGGCGGCTATTTATATCATGGTCGTATAAAGGCCCTGGCTGATGCAGCAAGAGAAGGCGGATTGAAACTTTAAATAAAAGCGGAGGTTTGTTTTGGCGGATCAGAAACAAGCGAAAAATAGAGTAATAGAAAAAATAGACGCTGCGCAGGAAGAACAGTACATTGAAAAGGTTATTGCTGTTAATAGGGTGTCAAAGGTTGTGAAAGGCGGCAAGAGATTTTCGTTCACTGCCCTTGTAGCCGTAGGAAACGGCAAGGGCAAGGTCGGCTGTGGATACGGGAAGGCAAACGAGGTCGCGAATGCAATACGTAAGGCTCTCTCGAACGCAAAGAGAAACTTTTTCGATGTCCCACTAAGAGGAAAAACCATTCCTCATGAGATAATGGGGCGGTTTGGAGCTGGAAAAGTACTTTTAAAGCCTGCGTCCGAAGGTACCGGTGTTATAGCCGGAGGTACTGTGCGGGCGATCTGTGATGTCGTAGGTATAAAAGATATACTCACGAAATCTTTGGGAACTCAGAATCCCATAAATGTTATAAAGGCGACTATAAATGGTTTTCAGCACCTGAGACTTGAACGCGACACCAGAGACGAGGATTGATTTTATGAAGATAGAGGATTTAAGGCCTGCAAGGGGTTCGAAGAAGAGAAGAAAGATAGTGGGGAGAGGTCCTGGCTCAGGTCATGGTAAGACTTCTACTAGAGGACACAAGGGTCAGATGTCTCGCACAGGTAAAGGTCGTACCCCTGGTTTTGAGGGAGGTCAGATGCCCTTGATAAGAAGGATGCCAAAAAGAGGTTTTAACAAAAGGCCTAGTAAGGGATACTGCGTTATAAATTTAGAAGATCTTGCAGCGTTAAAAAAAGAGATCTCCATTACCCCTGAGCTGTTAAAAGAGAAAGAGATGATAAAGGGTTCAGTGAGTTTTTTAAAGGTTCTGGGGAACGGTAAGATAGATGCGCCTATAAATATAAAGGCCCACGCATTTTCAAAAAGCGCGCTTACCAAGATCCAAGAAGTAGGCGGAAAATGCGAGGTCATTAAATAAAATGTTAAAGGCGTTAGCGAATTCGCTTAAAATACCAGACCTTAGAAAAAAGCTAATTATAACTCTTGGGCTTCTCAGTGTATACAGGATAGGGGCTTACATACCTACGCCTGGCGTGAATGGCGCGGCGCTTGTACAGTTCTTTGACAGTGTGGCTCGTTCCCAGGGCGGCACGCTCTTTGGCATCATGAATATGTTTTCTGGCGGAGCGCTTACGCGATTGACAATATTTGCGCTGGGTATTATGCCTTACATATCCGCTTCGATCATACTCCAGCTTTTAATTACTGTAGTGCCGCATCTTGAAAAATTATCAAAGGAGGGTGAGGCAGGCAGGAGAAAAATAATCCAGTATACGCGCTATGGCACAGTAGTGCTGGCGATTATTCAGTCATTTTTCATAAGCCTGTGGTTGGAAAACCCGGCAAGATTTCAGGGGCTTACAATAGTCGATGACCCTGGATGGGGGTTTAGGTTTTTGACAGTGGTTACCCTTACGACAGGCACGGCTTTTATTATGTGGTTAGGCGAGCAGATTCAGGAGCGCGGCATAGGAAATGGGATTTCTTTGATAATAACAGCCGGTATAATTTCAAGATTTCCATCTGCTCTGTATCAGCTCTTTGCTCTGGTTTCTCCTTTTGCTCCGGAGAAGAGGCAGATCAGCTTTTTTACAATTGCCCTGATGTCGGCTATTGGTGTAGGCGTAATAGTAGCAGTTATTTTAATTACGCAGGGCCAGCGCAAGATCCCGGTCCAGTACGCAAAAAGGATTATAGGTAGAAAGGTTTATGGAGGGCAGAGCACCTATATACCTTTAAAGGTGAACCAGGCAGGCGTTATACCTATAATATTCGCCCAATCTATAATATTGTTTCCTGCAACAATAGCAGGTTTTATACCAAACTCAGGTTTGCAGAGCATAGCGCAGTCGCTTGTAAGAGGACAATGGCTCTATACGATCATATATAGTCTTTTGATTATATTTTTCGCTTATTTTTACACTGCGATAACATTCAATCCCGCTGATGTTGCTGACAATATGAAGAAATATGGTGGATTTGTGCCAGGTGTCAGGCCGGGACGCAAGACTGCCGAGTATTTTGATTTTATCATGACGAGGATTACTTTGCCGGGCGCGGTGTTCCTGGCATTTATAGCTGTTTTTCCTGACATGCTTGGCGCATGGTTAAAGGTGCCGTATCTGGTAGCGAGCTTTTTTGGAGGTACAGCCCTTTTGATCGTGGTAGGCGTAATGCTTGATACTATGCGACAGATAGAATCGCAGCTTTTGATGAGACACTATGAAGGCTTTATGAAAAAAGGCAGGATTAAGGGGCGCAGGTAATGAGGATGGTACTGCTAGGGCCGCCAGGCGCAGGCAAGGGAACGCAGGCGGTAATGCTCTTTGAAAAACTAGGATATTTTCACCTCTCAACAGGCGATATATTGAGAGAAAATGTAAAGAAAGGCACTGAGGTAGGCAGAAAGGCAAAGTCTTTTATGGACAAAGGCGACTTGGTGCCAGATGATATCGTTGTCGAGATGATGCTTGAGAAGATCAACAGAGATGCCATAGGCAAGGATTTTATGCTGGACGGTTTTCCAAGGACTATATATCAGGCAAAAAAAATAGACTCTGAACTCGATAGGATGAAACTGCCGATAGAGCTTGTCGTGTATTTTGAGACAAGTTTAAAGACAGTTCTATCCAGACTTACGGGAAGAAGGCTTTGTCCTAAATGCGGCGCAAATTACCATGTCGTAAACATGCCTCCGAAAAAACAAGGTGTTTGCGATAAGTGCGGACTTGAGCTTTACCAGAGAAAAGACGACAATGAAGAGACGATAAAAAAGAGACTAGAGGTTTTTAATAATCAGACTAAAGAACTTATTGATTATTATAAAGAAAAAGGTATACTCAAAGAGATTTCAGGCGATTTGGATGCAAGCGAAGTTTATGAAAAGCTCTCTGGAATTTTAAATGATAGAAATAAAAAGTGATGCTGAGATAGCTCTTGTCGGAGAGGCATCGAGGATAGTAAGGGATATACTGCAGGGGATGAAGGAAGTCGCAAGACCCGGCATAGCGACAAAGGAACTCGATAAGAAGGCAGGGCAGATGATAAAGGCGGCCAATGCAAGGCCTGCCTTTAAAGGCTACAGAGGATTTCCCGGCAACATATGCACTTCCATAAATGAGCAAGTGGTCCACGGCATTCCTGGAGATAGAAGACTGATCGAAGGGGATATATTAAGCGTGGATGTCGGGGTTGAGAAAAACGGATTTTATGGTGATGCTGCCATTACCATAGAGATTGGCAATTCAGTGCTTGAGTCCGCAAAGAAGCTGATAAGAGTAACAGAAGAATCGTTGCGGGTTGGCATAGAAAAGGCGATCAAGGGCAACAGGCTCTTTGATATATCTTATGCTATTCAGAAATATGTGGAAGACCAGGGTTTTTCCATAGTAAGGGATTTTGTAGGCCATGGCATAGGCAAAAAGATGCATGAAGATCCCGAGATACCCAATTTTGGCAAGCCTGGTACAGGACCGCGATTAAAAAAAGGCATGGTCTTGGCAATTGAGCCAATGGTCAATGAGGGTAGATGCGAGATAGATATTCTAGCGGATAAATGGACAGCAGTTACCAGAGACAAAAAATTATCAGCTCATTTTGAACATACAGTGGCTGTGACAGATGCGGGGCCAATGGTATTGACAGGAGCTTAAAAATGGCAAAAGAAGAAGCGATTGAAGTAGAAGGCGTAGTGCTTGAAGCATTGCCCAACGCTATGTTTCGTGTTGAACTGGAGAATGGGCACAAGGTGCTTGCCCATGTTTCTGGCAAGATGAGGATGTATTTTATAAAAATCCTACCAGGCGATAAGGTGAAAATGGAGCTTTCGCCTTATGATTTGACACGAGGCAGGATTACATATAGGTCTAAATAGATCAGGAGATCAAGATGAAAGTAAAACCATCAGTAAAGCTAATATGTGACAAGTGCAAGATTATAAAACGTAAACGCATAATACGGGTTATTTGTACAAACCCGAAGCACAAACAGAGGCAGGGATAATATGGCAAGGATTTCAGGTATAGATTTACCGAAAGACAAAAGGATTGAAGTGGCGCTTACCTATATTTATGGTATAGGGCTCCGTTCTTCGCAAAGGATATTAAAGGCCGCGGGCGTAAGCCCTGATATAAGGGCAAAGGACCTTAAGGAAGAAGATGTTTCCAAGGTAGCGGCGATCATACAGAAGGAATATAAGGTAGAAGGTGATCTGAGGAGGGATAATTCCCAGAACATAAAACGCCTTATAGATATCGGTTCTTACAGGGGATTCAGGCACAGAAGGTCTTTGCCTGTCAGGGGACAGAGGACAAAGACGAATGCAAGAACAAGGAAGGGTCCGAGAAAAACAGTGGGCGTAACGAGAAAAGGTAAGACTCAAGGCCCAGCAGGAGAATAAAAATGGTTGAAAAGAAGAAGACGGTAAAGAAAAAGGCGTTGAAAAATATTACCAGCGGCATAGCGCATGTCCTGGCTACATTTAATAACACAATCGTGACAATAGCAGACAGGAATGGCAATACTATTGTGTGGTCAAGTTGCGGCTCTGCGGGATTTAAAGGTTCAAAGAAGTCAACTCCGTTTGCTGCGCAGATTACGGCTGCCAATGCCGCAAAAAAGGCGCTCGAGCGCGGACTTAAGGATGTAGAAGTCTTTGTAAAAGGTCCTGGTTCTGGCAGGGAATCTGCTATCAGGGCAATACAGGCAGCAGGGTTGCGCGTAAGTGCCATAAGGGATGTCACTCCTATTCCACACAATGGATGTAGGCCACCTAAACGTAGAAGAGTATAAAAGGAGAAATAGATGGCAAGGTACACAGGTTCATCATGCAGGGGTTGCAGGCGCGAAGGAGAGAAGCTTTTTCTAAAAGGCATCAGGTGTTACACAGATAAGTGCGCATTTGATAGGCGCGGCTATGCACCTGGCCAGCATGGAAAAGGCAGGCGCTTTAAGACGTCCAACTATGGCCTGCAGTTAAGAGAAAAGCAAAAGGTAAAAAAGATTTACGGAATACTGGAAAGACAGTTTAGTAAGTATTTCAAGATAGCGGAGCGCTCAAAGGATGTAACGGGTGAAAAGTTATTGCAGTTATTAGAGAGGCGACTCGATAATGTAATATTCCGTTCATGTTTTGCTGTGTCAAGGGCCCATGCCAGACAAATGGTAATGCATGGATTGGTCCGCGTGAATAATAGAAAAGTGAATATTCCTTCATACTCTATTAAGACGGGAGATATCGTACAGTTAAAGCCAAAGGAGAAAATAGTCAAGAATACGAAGGAGACACTCGAGAAAGTAAAGGACAGAGGAGTGCCTGATTGGTTGAAGCAAGATACGCAGGCCCTTAAGGTAGATATCTCGCGCCTTCCTGACAGAAGTGACGTTGGAATGGATATAAAAGAACAGTTGATAGTTGAGTTGTATTCGAAATAAGGAGGAGTAATGGGTATAAGCTGGAAAACCTTTGAAATGCCTAAAAAGTTGTCGCAGGAAGAGAAGACCTATACGCAGTTTTATGGAAAGTTTGCAGCGGAGCCATTCGAGCGCGGATTTGGAGCAACGATAGGCAGTTCTCTAAGGCGTATTCTGATATCTTCTATTGAAGGAGCTGCTGTTACGTCTATAAAGATAGATGGCGTACTACATGAATTTTCTACAATACCAGGCGTTCAAGAAGACGTCCCGCAGATCGTGCTGAACATAAAACAGCTGGTTCTGAGGTCGCATTCAAGGACTCCGAAGGTATTGCGCCTAAAGGCTTCAAAGAAAGGCGAAGTCACAGCGGAAAAGATTGTGACAGATGACACTGTTGAGGTAATAAATCCTGACCTCCACATAGCCACGCTTACAAAGAACACAACCTTTAACATGGAACTGGAGATAGGAAAAGGCCGAGGTTATGTGCCTTCCGAGAGGAACAAGAAAGAGGGCCAGGCCATAGGTGTGATACCTATTGATTCTGTGTTTGCTCCTGTTAGGCGGGTAGATTTTCATGTAGATGATTCCAGGGTAGGGCAGATTACGGATTACGATAAACTGATACTGGAGATATGGACTAATGGTAGCGTAGATCCTAAAGAAGCGCTTCTTTACTCTTCCCATATATTACAACGTCATCTCGATGTATTTTCTAAGCTCGGAGAAGTCGAAGTCGAAGAGGACAAGGAAGAGGAGAATAAAGAGGACCAGGAATTATTGAAAAAAATAAAGCTGCCTGTTTCAGAGATGGAGCTTTCCGTAAGAAGCGGTAACTGTCTAAGAGAAGCTCGCATAAAGACTATAGGTGAGCTGGTCAAAAAAACAGAGCAGGATATGCTGCAGTACAGGAATTTTGGAAAAAAATCTCTCACAGAGATAAAAGAGATATTAAAAACTATGGGGTTAGGTTTTGGCATGGACATCCCCAAAGAGGCAGATAAGAAGGGTTCGAAATGAGACATCATAGACATACTGTCAGGTTAGGTAGACAGCGCAGTCATTATAAGGCAACAATGCGTCATTTAGTGACAGGCCTGATTATAAATAAAAGCATAAAGACTACCAAGGTTAAGGCAAAGGAGACCTCCAAGCTTGCTGAGAAACTTGTTACTACTGCTAAAAAGAATACTGTAGCCAGCAGGAGAAATGCCTATGCTATTCTGCGCGACAGAGATCTGGTCTCAATATTATTTAATCAGATCGCGCCTTTATTTAAAGAGCGCAATGGCGGTTATACCAGGGTAATGCTGACCGGCAAGAGGGCAGGAGATAATGCCCAAATGGCCATACTGGAATTCGTTGAAAAGCCGAAGGTAGAAGCCCCGGAGAAAGAGGAGAAGAAAAAGAAAAAAGCCGCGGCTCCTCAGTCAGAGACAAAATCAAAGCCTGTTAAAAAAGAAGCTCCGGTAAAAAAGGAAGAACCAAAAAAAGAAGAAGAGCCTAAGAAGATAGCCAAGCCTAAGCCCGCGCCATCGGCACCTGTGCCAACGCCCGCAAAAGAGCCTGAAAAACCAAAAGAGGAGAAGCTGAAGCCCGGGTTTTTTAAGAAATTATTCAGCCATAAAAAAGAGGAATAATGCAGCTTTCTGCCCGCGTAAAAAATGTCAGCGCTTCGCTGACACTTGCTATTACAGCCAAGGCTAAGAAGATGAAGGCGCAGGGCATAGATGTAATTGGTTTTGGTTCAGGCGAGCCCGATTTTGACACACCTAACCACATAAAAGACGCTGCCATAAAGGCGATCCGCGATGGTTTCACAAAGTACACACCTGCCTCGGGAATAGATTCTCTAAAAAAGGCAATATGCGAAAAGCTTAAAAAAGATAACGATCTTCTGTATGATTCTTCCCAGATAGTGATTTCCTGCGGGGCCAAGCATTCCATTTACAATATTATCCAGGTGATATGTGACAGGGGCGATGAGATCATAATTCCCTCTCCTTATTGGTTGAGCTATCCTGAGATGGCAAAATTGGCTGAGACAAAGCCTGTTTTTATAAATACTGACGAAAAGACAGATTTCAAGATTCATGCCAGTGATCTGAAAAAGGCGATCACAAAAAAAACAAAGGCTATTATAATAAATAGCCCTTCAAATCCTACAGGATGCATTTACAGCGATAAAGAATTAAAGGAGATAGGTGAAATCGCAGTAGAGAGCAATATCGCCATAATCAGCGACGAGATTTATGAGAAGATCATGTTTGATGGTAAAAAACACGTCTCTATTGCCAGTCTTGGCAAAGAGATTTTCAAAAACACCATAGTGGTTAATGGCGTCTCAAAGAGTTCTTCGATGACAGGCTGGAGGATTGGCTACATCGCGTCAGTTGATAATGACGTTGTGTCCGGCATAAAAAATCTACAAAGCCATTCCACATCGAACCCTGCTTCTATAAGTCAGATCGCGGCGCTTGAGGCCATTAAAGGAAGCGATTCTGATGTAAATACCATGGTCGCGGAGTTCGGGAGACGCAGGGATTATATAGTTAAAAGGATAAATGCCATAGACGGTCTTTCTTGCGTAAAACCGGAAGGCGCGTTTTATGCGTTTTGTAAAATAGAAAAAGAGAATCTTTCAAGCATGGAACTCAGTCAAAGGCTTTTGGAAGAGGCCCAAGTCGCTTTGGTGCCAGGTAAGGCATTTGGTTCAGACAGGCACGTTCGCCTCAGTTTTGCGACAAGCATGGGAAATATTGAAAAAGGAATGGATCGAATAGAAGAGTGGTTTAGAAAGAATTAGTATGCCTGGGAAGACAATAACAGAAAAAATATTTAAATCACACTGCAACAAAGAGGTAAGACCTGGAGACACCGCCCTCTGTAAGGTAGATTTCTGTTTTGGCCAGGACGGCACCAGCAGCCTTATTATAGATTCATTTAAAAAATTAGGCGCCAAAAAGGTATTTGATAAGAAGAAATTTTGCATGGTTATTGATCATAGCGCCCCTAGTCCGAATATCGGGGTTTCAGAGATCCATAAAAAAATGCGCACATTTTCGCAAGAGCAGAATGTAGATATGTTTGATATAGGGCGCGGCGTTTGTCATCAGGTTATACCAGAGTCAGGGCTTATCGGTCCTGGGGATCTTGTTATAGGAGCTGATTCACACACATGTACCTATGGCGCGCTGGGCGCGTTTTCAACAGGGATGGGCTCGACTGATTTAGCTGTGGCAATAGCCTCTGGTAAGAATTGGTTTAAGATACCAGAGACAGTGAAGATAGTTTTAAAAGGCAAAACAAAAAAAGGCGTCTATTCCAAAGATGTAATTTTGTATATAATCGGAGATCTGGGGGCAGGTTATTGCACATATAAGGCAGTTGAGTTTACAGGCGACTATATAAAGAGACTCAGCATGGACGCGAGATTTACTATTTCCAATATGGCCATCGAGATGGGCGCTAAGGCGGGGTTGATGGAGCCAGATGTTGTTACGTATAAATATCTTAGAGCTGTAGGCTCTAGGTTCAAGGCTCAGGAACTGAAGAGTGACAGAGACGCTAAATACGCGGAAGTTATTGAGTATGATGTTAGCAAGATTATGCCGCAGATTGCTAAGCCGCATACAGTTGATAACGTTGCGCCTATCAATAAAGTAAAAGGCACAAAAATAGATCAGGCTTTTTTGGGCACGTGTACGAACGGCAGATTAGAAGATTTAAAAATAGCAGCTTCTATTCTTAAGCGCAGGCATGTGCATAAAGATGTAAAGATGATAATTGCCCCTGCCTCCAGCGCCATATTTAAGCAGGCGATGAAGATCGGTGTTATCTCAGATTTTGTTGCTTCAGGCGCATGTGTGGTTGCGCCTGGATGTGGACCATGCGTAGGAACGCATAATGGCGTGCCATCAAAAGGCGAGAATGTGATTTCAACAGCAAACAGAAATTTTAAAGGCAGGATGGGTAATCCTGACGCGTTTATATATCTTGCCTCGCCTGCGACAGTTGCAGCGTCTGCGATTGAAGGAAAAATATCAGATCCAAGAAAATACATTAAATAAAAAGGAGGCCTCTTGTGGACCTCAGGACATTATTAAAAGTAGCGAACGAGAAAAAGGCATCAGACCTTCATGTTACTGTAGGGTCAGTTCCTGTAGTAAGGATAGATGGCCGCCTTATACCGCTTTCTGATTTTCCTGCGTTAAGCAGAGAGGATTGCAAGCGCCTGGTATATAGTGTATTGAATGATAAACAAAAGGCGACCTTTGAAAGAGATCTGGAGCTGGATTTTTCTTTAGAGATACCAGGACTGCATAGATTTAGAGTGAACGTTCATATGCAGAGAGGAAATGTCGAGGCTGCGTTTAGGCTTGTCTCTTTGCGCATAAGGAGCATTCAGGAGTTGAGCCTGCCTAAGGTTATAGAAGAGTTTTGCAGAAAAACTCAGGGGCTTGTGCTTATCACAGGACCTACTGGTGTCGGGAAGACTACTACACTTGCGGCAATGGTAGATCTTATAAACAGCGAAAGGCAAGGCATAATTATTGTCATAGAAGATCCAATAGAGTTTGTGCATAGCAATAAGCGCAGTATTATAAAACAGAGAGAGATACATTCAGATACGCGTTCATTTGCCAATTCATTGACACACGCGTTAAGGCAGGACCCTGATGTAATAGTTGTTGGAGAATTGAGAGATCTGGAGACAATTGCTACCGCACTCACTGCGGCAGAAACAGGTCATTTAGTTCTGGCGACGCTTCATACGCCAGATGCCTCGCAGACAATAGACAGGGTTATAGACGTGTTTCCTCCTTATCAGCAGCAGCAGGTTAAGGTCCAGCTTGCAAGTACTTTGCAGGCAGTTGTATCACAGCAGCTTTTACCCAGGAGCGACAGGGGCGGTAGAATCCTTTCCACGGAGATCATGGTGGCAACCCCTGCGATAAGGAACTTAATTCGCGAGCATGAAACAGAGCAGATATTGACGCATATTCAGACAGGGTTTCAATACGGCATGCACACCATGGACAAATCTCTTAAGACATTGTTCCAGAGGGGCATGATAAGCGAACGGACTTTTAAGACATACATGAAAAATCCTGACGAGGTTAGGAACCTTTAAAAGAAAAAAGATACCACAGAGAACACAGAGGTTTTTATAATTTTTTTCTCTGTGCTCTCTAATAAATATGGCAATCTAGGAATTTAATACTAGTTTATTAAGAACATAATTTTAAAGACAAGAACTAAAAAAATAAAACAAGAAGAGTGCACAGAGCAAATTCAACAACTATAAAAAATCTCTGCGTTCTCTGTGGTTAAAAAAGATGAAAGCAATCGCGCGAAAATTCGGCAATGATATAAATACAGACCTGATTATATCAGGCAGGTATAAGTTCTCTATTCAGGATCCCAATGAACTTGCAAAGCATGTTTTTGAGGACGAGGACCCTGATTTCTATAAAAGCCTGCGAGGCAAGCCGTTTTTTGCTGTTGCCGGGAAAAATTTTGGGTGCGGCTCATCGCGTGAACAAGCTCCTCTTGCGATAAAATATGCCGGATGCCGGGCAGTGCTCGCTAAGAGTTTTGCGAGGATATTTTATAGAAATGCGTTTAATCTGGGACTACCTCTCATAGAATGCAATACCGATAAAATAAAAAATGAGGATATAATAGAGTTGGATGTAAAAAAGGGCGTAGTCAGGTGTATTGATAAAGGATATGAGCTGGAGATAAAACCTTTTAATAAATTCCAGACAGCGCTGATCGAAGAAGGCGGCATAGTAAATCTTTATAAAAAACATGGAGGGTTGGATATTGTCACATAGAGTAACGTTGATACCGGGCGATGGCATTGGGAGAGAAGTGAGTCTTGCCGCGAAAAGATGCATTGACGCGACAGGCGTAAAGATAGAATGGGAGGAACAGATCGCAGGCGCAGAAGCCATGGAAAAGTTTGGCGCAGTTCTTCCGGCCCAGGTATTAGATTCAATACGCAGGAACAAAGTAGCGATAAAAGGGCCTCTTACGACTCCTGTTGGAAAGGGATTCAGATCTGTAAATGTTCAGTTAAGGGTGTCATTGGATTTATATGCCTGTCTTAGGCCGTGCAAATTTTATAAAGGAGTAAAGAGCAGGTATCAGGATCTTAATTTGGTTGTTGTAAGGGAAAATACCGAGGATCTATACGCAGGTATAGAGTTTCCAGAAGGCCTGAAGCGCACAAAAGATATTATAGCGCAGATTGAAAAATTAAGCGGCTCTACTATAAAGCAGGATTCGGCGATAGGCATTAAGCCTATATCCGTTAGCGCGTCAAAAAGAATAGT
Organism: Candidatus Omnitrophota bacterium; assembly: GCA_042571405.1. Taxonomy (GTDB): domain Bacteria; phylum Omnitrophota; class Gorgyraeia; order Gorgyraeales; family Gorgyraeaceae; genus Gorgyraea. The sequence continues at coordinate 29,120 of JBHPHU010000008.1, forward strand.
GAAGTTTGCCTTTGATTATGCTGTAAAGAATAAAAGGAAGAAAGTAACCGCTGTTCATAAGGCAAATATAATGAAAGAGACCGACGGCTTATTTTTAAAAGTGGCGCGCGAAGTAGCAAAGGATTATGAAGGTAAAATAGAATTCGAAGACAGGATCGTCGATAACATGTGCATGCAGCTGGTGCAGAAGCCGGAGCTTTACGATGTATTAGTGCTTCCGAATTTATACGGTGACATTTTATCTGATCTGTGCGCCGGGCTTGTTGGAGGACTTGGTATAGCCGCAGGCGCTAATATAGGAAATGGTATAGCGCTTTTTGAACCTGTTCATGGCAGCGCGCCAAAATATGCTGGTTTAAACAAGGTGAATCCTGCCGCTACGATCCTCTCAGGAGTATTAATGCTTAGACATTTAAGCGAAATGGACGCAGCTGACAGACTCGAGAAGGCAGTAGCTAGCATAATAGCAGAAGGCAAAGACGTAACATACGACTTAAAACCAGACCGCAACGACCCCACAGCAGTAGGCACAAGCGAAATGGCAGACGCAATAATTAAAAATCTTTAGACCATGCTTGACCTCGTAGGTCGGATTTAAATCCGACCTACGAGGTCAAGGAGGTTAATATGAAAATCTCAATAATCGGCGCAGGTAATGTTGGGGCAATGACAGCATCACGGATAATCGATGCTGATCTTGGCGATGTAGTTCTGGTGGACATTGTGCCTGGTCTTGCAAAGGGCAAGGCGCTCGATATATCTGATGCCAGACCTATAACTGGTTCAAAGTCCGAGATCATTGGTTCCGAAGACTTTAAGGATATGGAAGGTTCTGACATAGTTGTCATGACTGCTGGTCTTGCGCGAAAACCCGGCATGTCGCGGGATGATCTTTTGCAGAAAAACGCAAAAATCATTAAGGATGTAGCGGGTCATATAAAAAACATCTGCAAATATTCAATTGTAATAGTTGTTACAAACCCTTTAGACGTAATGAGCTATGTTATGATGAAAGAAACTGGCTTTGACCCGTCCAAGGTTATTGGCATGGCCGGCGTGTTAGACTCTGCAAGATTTGCAAATGTAGCTCCGGAGAACATAGAAAAAGACAAAGTTTTTATGATGGGCAGTCATGGCGATACAATGGTTGCCATAAACCGCTCAGACAAGTTAAAAGACGAAGCATTCAAGCAAGCCGCAGACCGAGCCAGACAACGCGGCGCGGAAATCGTCTCACATCTAAAAACAGGCAGCGCCTATTTTTCCCCATCTGCAGCAGCCTTTGCCATGGTAAGAACGATCATAAAAGACGAACAAAAAACCCTATGCGCCAGCGCCTACCTAAACGGTGAATATAACGAAAAAGACATCTACATAGGCGTCCCGATTACATTAGGTGCATCAGGCGTCAAAAAGGTTATAGAAATCAAACTAACTGAATCCGAAAAAACCTCCCTAAATAAATCAGCCAACTCCATCCGCGAATCCATAAAAAAGCTTTAAAAGTTTTAGAGACGTCTAAAAATCCCAAAAAAACTTGAAAGAAAATCCCCTTCTCATGTGTCTTATATCATGGAGACCCATCCGACCTCGTAGGTCGACCTACGAGGTCGGATGGGTAAAAAGAGAGGAGGCAGCATGAAGGCAGAGGCTTTGGTAACAGGTGAAGTTTATCATGTTTACAGTAAGAGTATTGCTGGATATGAGATCTTTAACAATGATTCTGAATTTATGCGAATGAAGAAAGTTATGGCGTATTATCAAGGAGAAAGACAGGCCATAAATTTTTCTAGATTTAAAGAATGCAGTATCGAGTTTATAAAAAGATCCCTGTCTAAAGATATTAAGAAACTTGTACAGATTATTTGCTACTGCATTATGCCTACGCATATACATTTGGTGCTTAAACAGCTGGAGGAAAATGGGATTTCATGCTTTATGGGTAATGTGCTTAATAGCTATTCTCGTTATTTCAATATAAAACATAATCGAAAAGGCCCATTGTGGGAGGGGCGATTTAAAAAAGTTCACGTTAGAAGCGATGAACAGTTGCTGCATCTAACTCGCTATATACATTTGAACCCTCCAACTGCGTACCTTGTTAATCAGCCTGAAGACTGGAAATACTCGTCTTATGGGGAATATATCGCTGGATGCAATCCTGAGGATTGTATTTGTGATTTCGATGGTATATTAGATATAATACCAGGCTCATATAAAAAGTTCGCAGAAGACAGAATCGCCTATCAAAGAGAATTGGCAAAGATAAGAAATCTGATTTTCGAATAGTTGAACCCATCCGACCTCGTAGGTCGACCTACGAGGTCGGATGGGTAAAAAATCGGTAGACGTCTCCGAGGGTTTGTACTATAATATTTTTACTATGAGTAAATATGATCTTGCTGTAATTGGGTCTGGGCCTTGCGGGTATGTGGCGGCTGTTCGGGCTGCTGAGCTTGGGATGAATGTTGCTGTGTATGAGAAGGAGCGCACGGGCGGGGTTTGCCTTAATTGGGGGTGCATACCTACTAAGGCGCTTTCTGCTACGGCTTTGGTTTTGACCAATGTCCAGCGCTCAGCAGAGTTTGGGGTCAATGTAAAGGGTTATGAGTTGGATTTTGCAAAGGTGCAGGAGAGGAAGGATAATGTTGTAAAAAAACTTACTGCCGGCATAGAGATGCTTTTTAAGGCAAAGAAGATAGAGCTGATAAAAGCCACAGCAGAATTAGGTAAAATAGATGCAAAAAATATATTAATAGCAACCGGGTCCTTGCCGTTTAAGCTGCCAGGTATGGAATTTGATGGAGGAACGATACTTTCTAGTAAAGATATGCTGAATCTAAAAGCTGTACCAAAAAGTATCCTGATAGTCGGCGGAGGCGTAATAGGGTGTGAATTTGCCTCAATTTTTAGGACATTTGGAGCTGATATAACTATTGTAGAGATGATGGATCAGTTATTGCCTGCAGAGGATACTGAAATCGCGAGAAAACTCGAGCAGATCTTTAAGAAGCGCGGCATAAAGGTGTTTACGAAGACAAGGGTTGAGAAGGTAGAGAAGGGCAGAGCGATTTTATCCAATGGATCTGCGATTACAGCGGAAAAGGTTTTGGTGTCTGTTGGTCGAGTACCTAATTCTGAGGGGTTAGAAGGGGTAGTCAGGGATAGTAAAGGCTGGATAAAGGTTGATGAAAATTTCATGACAAGCGCAGAGCATATCTATGCGGCGGGTGATGTTATTGGTGGAATCCTCCTGGCGCATGTAGCATCCAGAGAAGGTATTTGCGCTGTCGAGCGCATGGCTGACAAGAAATCCATCATTAATTATAACGTCATACCAAACTGCATATTCACTCATCCGGAGATAGCAAGCGTAGGACTGACTCAAAAGCAGGCAAAGGACAGTCGCTCAAGAAAATTTCTTTTTTCAGCCATTGGCAAGGCGCATGTCTTAGAGGAGACAGAGGGCTTCATTAAATTGATCATCGACAATAAAACTGATAAGATATTGGGCGCTCAAATGATAGGGCCCCATGTGACTGAACTAATCGCTGAGATCTCCACATGCGTCCAGTTTGGTTTAACGTCTGAAAAATTAGCAAGCGTAATACACGCTCACCCTACATTATCAGAGGCGATCCAAGAATGCGCATCGGCATCCTAGGCGGTACATTTGATCCTATACACAATGGTCATATTCACCTGGCAAGAGAGCTTTGTAAGAAACTTTTCTTAAAAAAGATTATATTTATCCCTACATATATCCCGCCGCATAAGCCAAATACAAGGATTTCAAGCGAAATTCATAGATATAATATGGTGAAACTGGCCGTAGCCCGCTCAAAGAAATTTGAATTATCCGATATTGAGCTAGAAAGAAAAGGCAAATCTTATTCAGTGGATACTTTAAGACAGCTTAAGAAGCGTTATGGTAAAAGAACGCAACTTTTCTTTATAACAGGTTCTGATTCATTGAAAGATATTGATAGATGGAAAGACATGAGGGATATCTTAAAGCTTTGCACATTTGTAGTAGTCAAAAGGCCAGGGTTTAGCATGAAGAATATAGATCCTCGTTTTCTAACACTGAATATAAACGCAAAAAATATCTCATCTAGTGATATGCGCAGGAGGATAAAGAATCATCAATCCATAGCAAGGCTGATGCCTGCAAGGGTGAAGAATTATGCAGAAAAGAGAGGACTGTATCAAGCTAACCCTTGACAATCGTATGATAGTGTGTTAAAGTTATGACAAATTTACTAACAAAGGGAGGTGCCTAATGGCCCAACAAGGTTATTGTGTAAAGTGCAAGGCAAAGAAGGAAATGAAAGATGCTAAGGAAGTTACCATGAAGAACAAGAGAAGGGCAATGAAGGGCGCTTGCTCCTCTTGCGGTACAAACATGTTCTGTATCCTAGGGAACAAATAACTATTTAACCCGGAATAATACGTGACATCAAGACAAAAGGCGCTCTTGGTAGTTGATCTCGCAAGGGCAAAGAAGGCGGAAGATATAGTGATGTTGGATATGAGAAAAATATCCAACATCACAGACTTCTTTATCATTGCGACAGCTGCTTCAACAAGACGCGCTCAGACAATCTCAGATAATATAAAAGAGGGTTTACAAAAAACTGGCGAATCTTTCTCTGGTGTCGAAGGATATCAGGAAGGGAAGTGGGTCCTTGTAGATGCCTATAATGTCGCGGTACACATTTTTATAAAAGAAGTAAGGGAGTTTTACAACCTGGAAGGTCTATGGGGTGATGCTCCGAGAAGCAGGATATGTCAAAAAAAGAAAAAAAGACGCTCGAAAAAAACCTCCAAAAAAAAATAAAAGAACTCTCTACCCTTTACGAGATCAGTAAATCTATAACATCCACTCTTCGTTTAGACCAAGTCCTTAGATTAATTACTCGCAAAGCAGCAAAGATCATGAATGCCTCTGCTTGTTCTTTGAGGTTATTGGATCACTCCAAGCAGGTGCTTATATTAAAATGCGCGTACAATCTGGATCAGAGTTTTTATAAGATAAAGAAGAGCCTTGAGGTCGGCGAGAGCATTGCGGGCAGAGTTGTGCAAAAAGGAGAACCCTGCATAATCAAGGATATACACAAAGAAAGACATTATAAGTACCCACATCTTGCAAGACGAAAAGGCCTGTGCTCATTAATTACCGTACCGTTGGTGCAGAAAAACAGGATTATGGGAGTTTTGAGCATTTACAATAAAAAAATATGCGACTATACAAAAGACGATGTAGAGCTCTTATCAATGCTTGCCGATCAGGCAACCATAGCTATTGAGAATGCCAGGCTCTATGAACAGGCTGAAAAGGGTTATTTGAATACGATACGGACACTTTCAAACATTATAGACGCCAAGGATAGCCATACCTTTGGTCATTCAGAGCGCGTGATGAAGCACTGCATGGATGTTGCAAAGGCGCTTCATTTCCATGAACATGACAGGGAGGTCTTGAGATATGCTAGTCTTTTACACGATATAGGCAAGATAGGCATAGACGTTGGCATACTCAGAAAACCGTCAAAGTTAAATCAGGATGAATGGAAGATAATGGTAATGCATCCTGTCATGGGTTCCAGCATTGTAGAGCAGATAAGTTTTTTAAAAGAGCTGGCGCCAGTAATATTGCGTCACCATGAGAGATATGATGGTAATGGATATCCTGGAAGATTAAAAAAAGACAAAATACCTTTGGCAGCCAGGATACTCTCGATCGTTGATGCATATGAATCAATGGTGTCAGATAGGCCCTACAGAAAGGCATTATCGTATAAAAAGGTTCGACAAGAGCTTTTAAAGGGCTCAGGTAAGCAGTTTGATCCAAAGATAGTCAAGGTGTTCTTGGGTACGTTGAGTAAACGTAAGAAAAAATAATAAGTTCATTTGCTGGTTGAGCCCGTTGGCCCGTTAAGCTTATTAACGGGCTGAATCTTTTTTATGTCAAAGATAGAAAATAAAATAATTGATATAATATATAAAGCTGTAAGAAAGGTATGTCCGGGCTGTCCAGAAGATATTGTCTATCTGGAATATCCGAAAGAGAAAAAATTTGGAGATTTTTCTGCAAATATAGCGATGCGGCTTACGAAAGAGTTGAAAAAACCTCCTTTGCAGATCGCGGCAGATATTTTAAAAGAGATGGACTGGTCAAAAGACGATATCGATGAGGTGAAGATAGAGAAGCCCGGATTTATAAATTTTTACCTTTCACACAGCTCGGTGGCAGAAGAACTCAAGGACATTCTTAATCAGAGAGATAAGTTTGGCTGCTCTGCTGTCGGAAAAGGCAAAAAAGCGCAGATCGAGTTCGTGAGCGCTAACCCCACAGGGCCATTGACTGTGGCGCATGGCAGGCAGGCAGCTATTGGGGATAGCCTTGCAAGGATCATGGAAAACTGCGGATATAAAGTGACACGCGAGTATTATCTCAATGACGAAGGCGTGCAGATGGATATCCTAGGCTGTTCAGTCAAGGCAAGGTTTCTGGAAAATATCGGCGAGGGTTCCGGGTTTCCTGAAAATGGCTATAAAGGCGATTACATATATGAGATCGCAAAAGAGATGGAGTCCAAGGTAAAGAAGGATGCGCCTGAGAGTTCTTTTGCTGATCATGCTTACAAGCATATCATGACTACGATAAAAAAGGATCTGGATGATTTTGGCGTACATTTCGATGTTTGGTATAGCCAGAGGAAGCTTGCTGAATCAGGAAAAATAAAAAACGCGCTCACGGTTTTAAAGGATAAGGGATTTTTGTATGAGAAGGATGGCGCTACCTGGTTCGCGTCTACGAGGTTCAATGATGACAAGGACAGAGTAGTAATAAAAAATGACGGCAGTTACACATATTTCGCGCCCGATATAGCCTACCACAAAGAAAAATTTGAAAAGGGATACGAAAAAGTGATAAACATCTGGGGACCTGATCATCATGGCTATGTGAATCGCATGAAGGCCGCGTGTCAGGCGCTCGGTTTTAATAAAGACAGCCTTTCAATACTAATCTCTCAGCTAGTCACGCTCTATAGAGACAAAAAGCCGATGAAGATGTCCACGAGAGAAGGTGAGTTTATAACTTTGAGGCAGGTGATTGACGAAGTAGGGAAGGACGCAGGCAGGTTCTTTTTTATGATGCGCCGTACTGATAGTCATCTGGATTTTGATTTAGAGCTCGCAAAATCCAGGAGCATGGATAACCCTGTTTATTATATCCAGTATGCTCATGCGAGGATTTCCAGCATTGGTAAGTTTTCAGAAGGGGCTAAGCCTGACATGAAAAACCTGCATCTTCTCGATAAACCTGAAGAGAGCGATCTTATAAAAAACCTGATGCGCTATCCAAAGATAATCCAGACAGCCGCAAATAATCTTGAACCATATATATTATTGTCTTATCTACAGGAATTAGCCAGCCTTTTTCATTCCTATTACAATTCTTGTCGAGTGGTAACTGACGATAATAATCTTACCGGGGCAAGACTAGCTTTGATAAAAGCAGTCAAGACAGTACTTTTTAGCGGACTGGGCCTACTAGGCGTTAATGCTCCGGAAAAGATGTGAATTTTCTCTCATATGTTTGAATCCATTAAAATCTATAAAGGCGAAGACTTAAATTATAATACCCTTACTAAGGAGTTGTCCGAGTATGGCTATGAAAGGTGTAAGAGGATCTCTGAGCCCGGCGATTATAGCATGCGCGGCAGCGTAATAGATATATTCCCGCCCACCTTTGAGGGTCCGGTAAGGATCGAGCTTTCAGGAAATCAAGTTTCTTCAATAAAAAGCTTTAGCATTGCTTCGAGCGAAACACTTGAGGAGCATGCCATGGTTATTATCCTGCCAAAGTTAGGGCTTTATCCTAAGAGGAGAAAATTAAAAGAGATCGAGCTTGGTGAAAAAAGGCCGCTAGAGTCATTTATAGATATAAAGTTGAACGACTATGTGGTTCATGTTGATCATGGCATAGGCCGGTTCAGGGGATTTGAAAAGATAAATTTTAAAGGCGCGGAAAAAGATCATATTGTAATAGAGTATGCTGATGGTGACAAGCTCTACGTGCCAATAGAAGAGATGGGTCTAATACAGAAGTATGTGGCCTTTGAAAAAAGACCACCGAAATTATACAGGCTTGGTTCAAAGGCATGGCAAAACGCAAAAGAGAAAGTCAAGAAGGGCATCTATTCAATGGCGTTTGATCTTCTTGAGCTCAGCGCAATGCGCCTTAAGCTGCGCGGATTCAGGTTTTCAAAAGACACGGAATGGCAAGGTGAATTTGAGGAAAGATTTCCTTTTAAAGAAACACCTGACCAGGCACGCTCGTGGCAGGAAGTAAAAAAAGACATGGAATCCTCCAAGCCCATGGACAGGCTTCTGTGCGGTGATGTAGGTTATGGCAAGACCGAAGTTGCGCTGCGAGCCGCGTTTAAGGCAGTCATGGATAATAAGCAGGTTGCTATACTTGTGCCGACTACCTTACTTGCCGAACAGCACCTTACTACATTTAGAGGCAGGATGAAAGATTTTCCCGTAAAGACAGAGATCATCTGTCGATTCAGGACGCATGGTGAGGTCATCAAGATTATCGAGGAAGCTGAAAAAGGTATTGTGGACGTAATAATAGGTACTCATGCTATTTTAAGAAAGAATCTAAAGTTTAAAGATCTTGGCTTGGTTATCATAGACGAGGAACAACGCTTTGGCGTAAAGGACAAAGAGAGATTGAAGAGGATGCGTTCGCTGGTTGATATCCTGACATTGACAGCCACGCCTATACCGCGCACTCTTTATATGTCCCTTATGGGCGTGAAGGATATGTCCATTATAGAGACGCCACCCAAAGACAGGCTGCCTGTTGAGGTTATTGTGTCAGAATATGACAGTGTTTTAGTGAAAAAATCTATATTAAGAGAGAAAAAGCGCGGCGGCCAGGTATTTTTTGTACATAATAGAGTCGAGACTATAGATAAGATAGCTATGGATCTTTCAAAGCTTGTTCCTGACGTAAAAATGGCTGTTGCTCATGGCCAGATGCATTCCAGAGAGCTGGAGAAGGTAATGAGAGATTTTATGAAAGGAACTATTGACGTTCTCGTTTGTACCGTTATAATAGAGTCTGGCATAGACATACCAAATGCCAATACATTGATAGTGAATCGCGCGGATCGATTTGGACTTGCGGATTTATATCAATTAAAAGGTCGCGTAGGCAGGTTTAAGAACAAGGCATACGCGTATTTTCTAGTGCCGAAAGGCCGCGTTATAAGCAGTGGATCAGAGAAGCGTTTAAAGGCATTAGAGCGTTACAGAGAACTAGGCTCTGGCTTTAAGATCGCGATGGAGGATCTGGAGATAAGGGGCGCGGGCAATGTGCTTGGCTCGCAGCAGCACGGATACATCTCAACAGTTGGGTTTGACCTGTATTGCAGGATGCTCAGGGAGATAGTAGAGGCGGTAAAAAATGACAAATGACAAATTTCAAATGACAAATAAATTTCAAAATCCAAAATCCAAATTAAAAGATTTGAAATTTGGGATTGGGGTCTTATTTGGATTTTGTCATTTGTCATTTGTCATTACACTGCCAATATTTTTTATAATTTATCCTATTCGTGCAGTGGCGCAGGTGGTCAACAAGGTCGTTGCTGTTGTAAATGACGAAGTGATTACCCAGCAGGATGTAGATCATCTTTTGGCCGTCATGTACGCTCAGCATGTGCAGGCGTATACAGGTGACGAATTGCTGGAGAAGATGGAAGAACTAAAAAAGGACATCCTGAAGAGAATTATAGAAGATAAGCTTATTTTGAGCCGCGCAAGGGAACTAAGGATAAATGTCACAGATGGGGAGATCCTTAACAAGCTGGAGTCTATCAAAAGCGGCTTTCCTTCTGAAGAAGAATTTTACGGCACACTGCAGACCCAGGGCGTTACTGTCGCGAATTTAAAAGAGAGGTATGAGGATCAAATATTGATGAGGAAAATCGTCAATCTAGAGGTGCGTTCAAGGGTGGATGTGGTGCCATCAGAGATATCTGAATATTACGAAAAACATCGAGAGGAATTCAAGCAGGACGAAAAATATAAAGTCAGGCATATCTTTATAAAGGCAAGCGATGATGTGGAGTTTGAATTGGCAAAAGTAGAGATAACAGATATACATGATAGTCTTAAAAAAGGTCGAAGGTTTGCGACTTTTGCGCGGCAGTATTCGCAAGGACCCAATAAAGACCGCGGCGGGGATATGGGGTATATTGGCCGCGGCGAGATGCTGCAGGAGTTGGATGAGGCCATCTTTTCATTAAAGCCCGGGGAGATCTCTGATCCGATAAAGACACAAGTAGGCTATCACATTGTTAAGGTCGAAGATATAAAACATTCAGGTTACTTGAGTCTCGATGATGTAAAGAAAGACATCGAAGAGATGCTCTTTAAGAAAAAACTCCAGGAAAAATTAGGTGACTGGCTGGCTGAACTAAGGGCATCCGCGTATATCTCTATAAAATAAATAAAAGATGAAAAAGCCGAGGATTCTGGTTACAACAGGTGATCTTAGGGGCATAGGCCCTGAGGTTACGAGAAAGGCATTAAAGGATCCGCATATTAAAAATATGGCGGATTTTTTTATTATAGAGTCGCGCGAGAAGACAGGCTTTGAGGCTATAAAAAAGGCAGTCGAGATTCTTAATAAAGGTGACGCGCACGGTATTGTAACAGCCCCTGTAAATAAATCCGCGATAAATAAATTAGGAGTTGTTTTTAAGGGGCACACAGAGTACCTTGCTAGGTGTACGCGTACTAAAAAATTCGCAATGATGTTTTGTGGCGGACCTTTAAAAGTCACGCTTGTCACACGTCACGAACCTATAAAGAATATCCCCAAAATTCTTACCAGGGAAAAAATAATAGATGCGGTGACTCTGACAGAAGAAGCCCTTAAAGTGTATTTTAGAATAAAAAATCCGCGCATAGGGGTCTGTGGCTTAAATCCACATGCCGGGGAAGGGGGCGTGATCGGATTAGAGGAAAAAAGAGTAATAGGCCCGGCTATTAAAAAACTAAAATCCAGGATTACAAATATCAGGGGCCCTTTGCCTGCTGATACAATATTTTATATGGCGTACAATAAAGGCCTGGACGCTATTATAGCTATGTATCATGATCAGGGATTAGCGCCGTTTAAGATGATCGCGTTTCATAATGGCGTGAACGTGACTCTGGGGCTTCCTTTTGCGCGTACTTCACCTGACCACGGCACTGCGTATGATATAGCCGGGAAGGGGATAGCGAATCCTGCATCCATGAAAGAGGCGATAAAACTCAATGTTAAGCTTACGCGAAGTAAAAAATATACTCCACGATCATAATATAAGACCCAGCAAGCGACTTGGTCAGAATTTTCTCATAGATCAAAATATACAGAAAAAGATTATCGCCTTAGCGCATATAGAAAAGGAAGATACGGTGCTTGAGGTAGGTCCTGGCTTAGGCGCCTTGACCTCCGGACTTTGCAAGGCAGCAAGCAAGGTCATAGCTATAGAAAAAGACAAGAGATTACATGAAATTCTTTTGCAAAGCAGTTCTTTTGAAAATTTGGAATTAATACAAGGTGATGCGCTCAAGCATGATTTTAGTAAACATTCAAAGATAAAAGTCCTGGGAAACCTACCCTATTACATATCGAGCCCTATCCTGGTGTATCTTTTGAAAAACAGAAGCGTTATAGATTCGATATTTATCACGGTCCAGCGCGAATTTGCGGAAAGATTAGTGGCTAAACCAGGCACCAGGGACTATGGTTCAATATCCTGTTTCACGCAGTTCTACGCAGAACCGGAGATTTTATTTAAAATTAAAAAAACCGCGTTTTATCCTATGCCAAAAGTAGATTCCTGTTTTTTAAAGATATGTGTAAGAAATCAAGGTCTTTACTTGACTGACGAGGAAAAACTGTTTAAAATGATAAGAAGTTCGTTTGAAAAGAGAAGAAAGACTATATTGAATTCACTGGCTGCGAGCGGGGACTTTGGTTCCAAACAAGAGCTCTTAGAGAGATTATCCAAGGCAGGCATATCTTCAAATAGAAGACCAGAGACTATATCGTTGGATGAATTTGTGAAATTGGTGGCAGTCACCAAGTAGAAGGAGGTTGAGCATGGTTGAAGAAAAGAAGGATTTAGGCGAGACATCTATAGGTATGCAGCCAAATTTGGCAGCGCTTTTATGCTATCTATTGGGATGGATAACAGGACTTGTTTTTTATCTCGTAGAGAAAAAGAATAAATTTGTAAGGTTTCACGCGATACAGTCCATAGTGGTATTTGGAGGGTTAGCTGTAATCAACATCGTGCTTCTTGTCATACCTGTAATAGGCGCATTAATAGGCCTGCTTTTATCTTTATTAGCGCTTGTTCTGTGGATCCTTTTAATGATAAAGGCCTATCAGGGCGAGATGTTCAAGCTCCCCATAGCCGGCGACATAGCAGAAAAGAACTCATAATTTATTGTATGACTATCAATAGAGAATCTGTCAAATATGTTGCGGAGCTTAGCCGCATTAGTTTATCTGAGAAGGAGCTGGATAGTTTTACAGGACAGCTTGACAAGATATTGGAGTATGTCCATAAGCTGAAGGCGTTGGATGTTTCCAAACTTGAACCCACAAGTCATGTGCTGGAGATGAAAAATGTGTATAGGGAAGATAAGGTAAAGAAGTCTTTGCCTGTAGACGAAGTAGTCAAGAACGCCCCGGCTAAAGAGAACAATTTATTCAAGGTCAAGAAGATCATTGGATAACCTGCCCCACTTCCGAAGTGGGGCAGGTAGAAAGATGCGATGGAGCTAAATAAACTTACCGCACACGAGCTGATTGAATTACTAAATAAAGGAGACATATCGCATATAGATATATGCAATAGTCTTATAGATGTTGTACAAAAGAACGATAAACTCAATGCTGTAGTTAACTTTGATAAAGAAAAGGTGCTTGAGAGGGTTAAGACGTATAAAGGCTTGCCGATTTTTATCAAAGACAATATCTGCGTAAAAGATGAGCTTACCACATGCTCCTCGAATATTCTGAAAGGATTTAAGCCCCCCTATAATGCCACAGTAATAGAAAAATTGCTTCAGTCAGATGCTGTGCTCATGGGCAAGACCAATATGGATGAGTTTGCATTTGGTTCTTCTACAGAGACGTCTTGCTATGGCGCAACAAGGAATCCTTGGGATCTAGATCGCATTCCTGGCGGGTCTAGTGGCGGGTCTGCGGCAGCTGTTGCGGCAGATAATGCTATATGGGCGCTTGGTTCAGACACAGGCGGCTCTGTAAGACAGCCTGCCGCGCTTTGCGGAGTAGTTGGTCTAAAGCCAACGTATGGGAGAGTTTCGCGATATGGGCTTATAGCCTTTGGTTCTTCGCTTGATCAGATAGGGCCATTGACAAAGGACGTAGAGGATGCAGCGCTTCTTTTAAAAATCATATCAGGCTATGACCAGATGGATTCAACGTCTGTGGACAGGGCAGTGCCTGACTATCCATCATTGATCAAGAAAGACATTAAAGGCCTGAAACTCGGTATTCCAAAAGAATATTTTATTGAGGGTATAGACCCTGAGGTAAAGAAATCTATTCAGGACGCAATAAAAAAACTCGAATCGCTAGGCGCGATTTGCGAAGACATAAGTTTACCGCACACAGAATACGCGGTGGCTGTGTATTATGTAGTGGCGACAGCTGAGGCAAGCTCAAATCTTGCGCGATTCGATGGCGTGCAGTACGGGCTCAGAGCAAGCCAGGCAGAGTCAGTTATTGATATGCACAAGAAGACTCGGGCGCAGGGTTTTGGCGATGAGGCTAAGCGCAGAATTATCCTGGGTACGTTTGCGTTGTCCAGCGGTTATTACGACGCGTATTACTTGCGGGCGCTAAAGGTCAGGACATTGATAAA
>JBHPHU010000009.1:0-42461 GCA_042571405.1 Candidatus Omnitrophota bacterium
CGCAGATGAGACGAGCAGAAAAACTAGGCGCGAGATTTGTTGTGATTTTCGGAGAAGAGGAGATCAAAAGGAACAAGGTTGTTTTAAAAGATATGAGCACCGGAGAGCAGGAAGAAGTTGATATAAAAAGCCTTGCTTTCCTGTCAGCTTGGGAAGGGTTAAAATGAAACGGACGCATACTTGCGGTGAATTAACAACAAAAGATATCGGTCAAGAGGCAATGCTTCTTGGCTGGGTGCATAAGAGGCGGGATCACGGTAAGATCATATTCGTGGACATAAGAGATCGTTCCGGTTTTACGCAGATAGTCTTTTTTAAAAATAAAAAAGCAGAGGAACTGCGCAGCGAGTACGTGATAGCCGTAAAGGGCAAGGTGCAAAAAAGACCCAAGGGTACTGAAAACCCAAAGATGGTGACAGGTGAGGTAGAGCTTGGCGTAGAAGAGCTTGAGATAATAAATCCATCCAAGACACCTCCTTTTGAACTCGATGAGATGACAGATGCCTCAGAGGAGATCAGGCTTAAATATAGATATATTGATTTGAGAAGGCCCGAGGTCCAGAAGAGATTGTTTTTGCGTCACAAAGTATGCAAAGCTATGAGGGATTGCCTGGACAAGGATGGCTTTATAGAGGTTGAAACACCTATTCTTACTAAATCCACGCCGGAAGGCGCAAGGGATTTTCTAGTTCCTTCCAGGTTGAGTCTGGGTAAGTTTTTTGCGCTTCCGCAGTCGCCGCAGCTCTTCAAACAGCTTTTGATGGTGGCTGGTTTTGAAAGATATTTTCAGATAGCAAAATGTTTCAGGGATGAGGATCTTCGCGCGGACAGGCAGCCGGAATTTACACAACTGGACATGGAGATGTCTTTTATAGACGAAGAGGATCTTTTTAATATTACAGAAAAAATGTTTTACCATGTTTTTAAGGAGGTCTTAGGCGTGGAATTGAACATCCCTTTTCCCAGGATCAGCCATAAAGAGGCGATGGAGAAATACAAGACAGATAAGCCTGACTTACGAAAAGACGGTAAAGGGTTTGAGTTTCTTTGGGTTTTAAACTTCCCGCTTTTTAAATATAATGACGAAGAAAAGCGATGGGATATGGAGCACCATCCTTTTACATCACCTGTGCCGGAAGACATAGCTCTTGTGGATTCAGAGCCTGATAAGGTGCGCTCAAGAGCCTATGACCTGGTTATAAATGGCGTAGAGATCGCCAGTGGCAGTATAAGGATTCACAATAGGGAGTTACAGGAAAAGATTTTTAAACGAATAGGTTTGGACATGGCGCACGTAAAAGAGAGGTTCGGTTTCTTGCTCGAAGCGTTCAGTTATGGCGCTCCTCCGCATGGTGGCATAGCATTTGGTCTGGATAGGCTTCTTTCATTGATGTGCGGTGTCGAGAGCATAAGAGAAGTCATCGCGTTTCCAAAAACACAAAAGGCCTCTTGCCCAATGACAGATGCGCCATCGTTAGTAGATGCGAAACAATTGAGGGACCTGGGAGTGAAATTGATAACTAAAACAAAGGAGGCTATATGAAGAAATTTGTAGTTTACAGCTTGCTTTTTGCAGCTTTAGCAATATCTGGTTGTGTGGCGAGGTTAACGCCATATGAGGCAGATAGAGTTGACCAGGAACTTAAAGGCAACAGGGGGATGGTTAAAGGGGCGACTTCAACTGCTCCTGAGGCAAGGAAGAAGACCAGGAAGATGTACAATCTCGAGATAGAGCTTCCCGCAAAGAATGATAAGGAACCAGCGCGTAAAGATGTGGCTATCAAAGGAAATAGAGGTTATTTAGTGGGCGATAAAGCGCTCAGTAAAACAGCTGCTCCGGTAAAAAAAGAAACAGGAGTAAAAAAATTATTTCCTCCTGTCAGATCAGATAAGCCGCGAGTAGTTTATCAAACGCCTGCGAGCACAGATGGTAAATACGAAAAAGAAAAGGGCAGTGGCACTGTAGGAGAAGGAGAAGCAGGAGTAGGGGAAAGGATATACATAGTAGAGAAGGGAGATACGCTTCAAAAGATATCAGACAAGGCTTATGGAACCACAAAGAAATGGAAGAAGATTTTCGAGGCAAATAAAAATACGTTGAAAAGCCCGGATAAGATCAAGCCTGGCCAAGAGCTGGTGATTCCTGAATAACGGAGAATGCTATTATGAAAAAGATCCTGAATAAAAAGAAGAAAATAAATTCGCATTTATTGCCTCACGCTATTATAGCGATACTGGCGTGTCTTTTTATGGTAACGATTATACAATGGGACAGAGGTCTTTTTAAGGCAGAGTTTCGTGAGGGCGATATAGCGTTGAGCTCTATTTACGCGCCGTACGATTTCAACATAAAAGGGGATGTAAATGCCAGGGCTACAGACATTGCAAGAAAAGAGGCCGAGAGTTCAGTATTGCCTGTTTATATTTTTGACGTCGGCATACAGCAGAGTGTCTTAAATAAAGCCAAGTCTGTCGTGGACTCAGCCGTGCTTTTAAAGGCAGAGCTTGATTTGACAGATGAAGAAAAAAAGGCAAAAGTCGCAGACCTTTCAGTCAGTTATAATATCTCAGAAGCGCTTATAATCAGCATCCTGGAACTAAAAGATCACGAGGTGTTTTACGAGGCGGTAAAGGGTACAATAGAGCGCCTTATGTCAAAAGGCATAATCTCTGTTTCGGAGCGCTCCAGGCTTATAGAGAAAAAGATAAAAAGAACAAAGGTAGTAGATAAAATGTCGGGCAGTGAAAGTATGGTATGGGTAGAAGATTTTTTTACGCTGGGAGATTTAAAGGAAACCATAGAGGATTTTTCTTCAGGCACGAGAGGTAGAAAAGAGCGTTCAACGGCTAATGATTTCATAAAGGCCATTTTGAGCACGAATATAATATACGATGAAGAAAGGACAGTGGCTAAAAAGGATGAGGCTGTTCAGAAAGTAGAACCTATTCGCAATATAATAGAGGTAAAGAAGAACGAGATGATATTGAACAAGGGTGAGCGCATTGGCAAGGATCATATAGTAAGACTAAAAGGCATAGAGCAGAACGAGTCCATGGCTATGAAAGTAGGGGGGCTCTTTGGGATAATGATATTGGTCGGTCTTTTTATGCTTATCGTGGCGCTCTATATAAGATTTTATGAACCTATTTTTATGTCAGCAAACAAAGAACTGGTTTTGCTTTCTATTATATCTTTTCTGGTCTTAGCAGCGGCAAAGGTTATAGTGATGTCTCCTTGGCCAAGTAATCTTGTGCCTGTGGCAGTGGCCTCAATGCTCATAGCTATTTTAATCAACAGCCGCCTGGCAATGATAGCTACTTGTTTCTTGAGTATGCTGGTTGGCGTGATTGCTGGAAATATTCTGGATATCGCAGGAGTTTCTCTTGTCGGAGGCATAGTTGGTATATATGCGATGAAGGGCGTAAGGCGTAGATCGCAGGTTATGACAGCTGGTTTGTGTGTTGGTTTCGCTAACATGAGTTATCTTATAGGAATGGGCCTTGTAAGGGGCCTGGATTTTAATACATACATCACACAGGCGCTTTTTGGACTTACAAATGGCATAATATCCGCGGTTATTGTAACCGGCATCTTGCCTGTATTTGAAAATATTTTTAAGATAACGACGGATATAAGCCTTCTTGAGCTAGCGGATCTAAACCACCCGCTTTTAAAAGAGATGGTAATGAAAGCGCCGGGCACCTATCACCATAGTCTTGTTGTTGGAAATCTTGCAGAGGCAGCCTGTGAGGCAATAGGCGCTAATCCTCTTCTTGCCAGAGTTGGTTCATATTTTCATGATGTAGGTAAAATTGAAAAGGCGTCATATTTTAGCGAAAATCAATTCAGCGGAAGCTCGGCGCACGATAAGCTTTCACCCACCATGAGCAGCCTCATAATTACTAACCATGTTAAAAATGGCGTGGAGTTGGCGCAGAAACACAAGCTTAATAAGAAGATTATTGATATCATCAGGCAGCATCATGGAACAGGCCTTGTTTTTTATTTCTTTAAGAGGGCCCTTGAAAAGGTAACAGATGAGGACGTAGGGGAACAGTCTTTCAGATACCCGGGCCCAAAACCCCAGACAAAGGAAGCGGCATGCGTGCTTCTGGCTGATTCGGTTGAGGCAGGATCGCGGGCACTGGATGACCCTACTCCGTCCAGGATAAAAGGCTTAGTGAAAAAGATCATAAATAATAAGTTTATTGACGGTCAGTTAGACGAATGCGACCTGACACTCAGAAATCTGGAGAAAATAGCGGAAGTTTTTATGCATATACTTACCGGGATATTTCACACTCGCGTAGAATACCCAGATGGACCGAATCAAGAATGAAGGTAGATATTCGCGATTTACAAGCCAAGGTAAAGATTGACACTAAAAAAATAGTTCAACGCGCTGAATTCATATTGAACAAAATGGGCGAAGATAGAGGAGAGCTGAGTCTTTTATTTGTGGCGGATTCTTATATCAGGCGGTTAAACTCAAAGTATCGCAATGTAGATTCCAGGACAGATGTTCTTGCCTTTTCGATGAGAGAGGGATATGGATTGCCAGAGGAAAGCCCTATTTTGGGAGACGTGGTCATATCTACTGAAACCGCGAAGAGAGCAGCCGGTAAAAGAAGGGTTTCCGTGCAAAGTGAGATAGAATTGTACCTTGTTCATGGTATATTGCATCTTTTAGGCTACAAGGACGAAAGATCGAGCGATAGAAAAAAGATGAAAGCCAAGGAAAAAGAATTACTGGAGAGCATGTGAAACGGCAGAATTTGGTAGAGAGCTTTAATTCGGCTATAGAGGGTTTTATATTTGTTTTTAAGAGTCAGCGCAACATGAGACTGCATTTTGCTGTTGGCATTATAGCTATTATTTTAGGGATATTTTTAAATTTTACATATATAGAAATGATAATCCTTTGCCTTACCATAGCGTTTGTCTTGTTTGCCGAGATGTTTAATACGGCAATAGAACACACCATAGATCTGGTCAAGGAGGAGTTTCATCCTCTGGCAAGAATAGTAAAAGATATATGCGCAGGCGCGGTCTTGTTGAGCGCGTTAGCAGCTGTCGTGGTCGGCTATATGCTATTTGTCTCAAAGGCAGGTATCAGGATAGAAGACAATATAATAAAGATAAAAGAATCCAGTTGGCATATCAGTTTTATAGTTTTGTTAATAATATTGGGGTCAGTGGTTTTAAGCAAAGTTTTGTTCCGTAGCGGCACGCCGCTAAGAGGGGGTATGCCAAGCGGCCACAGCGCAGTAGCATTTTCTATATGGACCATAATCTCACTGCTGTATCCAAATAGTATTGTGATCTTTCTTGTATTTATTCTGTCGTTTCTTGTGTCCAGAAGCAGGGTCAGGGATGGTGTCCACTCGATCCTGGAGGTTTTTACAGGCGCGCTAGTGGGTATTTTTATAACGCTATTGATTTTTCAGCTCTTAAGGAGATAATCATGCTTTCTAAGATTAGGGCGAATTTTTTCACAGGACTTTTGATAGTAGTGCCGCTGGTACTTACTTTTTGGGTGTTATATTTCATAATAGATAAATTCACCTTTTTACTGTCACCCATAATTAATGTTTTGGAGAGGTTTGTTCCCGCGGCTCAGAGCATAGAAATTTTTACCAATATAACACTCTTTATCTTATTGTTGATTTTCTTGACCCTGGTGGGTTTTGCCACGAGGATAATAGTGTTGAGGAATATCTTTGGCTTTGGCGAGAGGATACTGTGTAAGGTGCCGATGATCAGCGTGATCTACAGGACTATAAAAGAGATATGGTCCACCTTTTTCATCAGTAAACATACTATTTTTCAGAGAGTAGTCTTAATAGAATATCCGAGAAAGGGCGTATATCAATTGGGTTTTGTGGTTTCGGGGACAAAAGGAGAGGTCCAACGAAAGACAAAAAGCACCCTTTTGAATATCTTTGTGCCGACTACGCCAAATCCTACATCCGGCATGCTGGTATTCGTTCCGCAAGAAGAGACTATCTCTCTGGACATGTCAGTGGCTGAGGCAATGAAGATGGTTGTCTCAGGTGGCGCAATAGTCCCTAAGAACGCGAATAAAGTGAGCTGATGATACAGAAAACAGACGCAGTTCTATTAAGAAAAAGAGACCTAAGGGAGACCAGCCTTATACTCAGTTATTTTACGAGAGATTTTGGTAAGGTTAACGGCGTCTTGAAGGGCGCGCGAGGTAACCGCGCCAGGAGCAGTGTAAATCCGCTATTTTTTAGTCTCGATCAGATAGTTTTTTACGAAAAAAAGAAGAGTGATCTTTTTATCATCTCTCAGTGCGATGCGCAGGAGATCTTTTTTAATATCCTTAAGGATTGGGGCAGGGCTTCAGTCGCATATTATTTATTAGAACTTACGGATGTGTTTACAGAGCAGGGCGGGAAGGATGGCGAGATATTCGAGGTGCTGTTAAATAGTTTCAGGTCATTAGAGCAGAAAAAAGAACCGGGTGTAATAGCAAGGCTTTTTGAAGTGAAATTTTTACTCAGTCTCGGGCTTTGGCCTGGCAGCGGATTTTTTAAGTTGACCAAGGGCGCAATGGCTACGTTGGCGTGCTTTGAAAGAGACAGCTGGCAGGTTTCTTCCAAGATAAAACTGACGCGCGAAGTAGGAGATGATATAAAAAAGGTTACGGGTGAGATAATAGCGGATAACCTGGATAGACCGTTAAAAACTGTAAAAATACTGGGGTAAATTCGAAACTCGAAATCCGAATCTCGAAACAAATTCAAAATTCGAATACCCTAAACAATGTGTTTTGAATTTTGGATTTAGAATTTATGATTTGTTTCGGATTTCGATATTTGGATTTCTAATTTTATGAAGAAACTATCATTCGTCGAAGTAATTGAAAAATTGAATAAATTTTGGCAGAAGCAGGGTTGCGTGATTGTGCAGCCGCTTGACACAGAGGTGGGCGCAGGCACTTTTCATCCAGCTACGTTTTTTAAATCACTCGGCAGGGATAAGTGGCGCACCGCGTATGTGCAGCCTTCAAGGCGTCCTACTGACGGTAGATACGCGGATAATCCGCTACGTATGCAATATTACTATCAATATCAGGCACTGGTAAAGCCAAGCCCGAGAAACATAAAAAGGCTTTATCTGGATAGCCTCAAGGCGTTAGGAGTAGATCTAAAGGCGCATGAGGTCAGGTTCGTGGAAGACGATTGGGAATCGCCTACGCTTGGCGCGTCTGGGCTGGGCTGGGAGGTATGGCTGGACAGTCTCGAAATAACACAGTTTACGTATTTTCAGCAGATAGGCGGCATAGAGGTAGACCATGTCTCTTGCGAGATTACGTATGGTCTGGAGCGCATAGCCATGTTTATACAGAATAAGTTCAATGTTTTTGATCTAGAATGGCAGCCAGGTGTGAGATACGGAGATCTGCACAAGAAACACGAGATAGAGTATTCTAAATATAATTTTGACGAAGCAGATATAGACATGCATCTAAAAGGCTTTGAGTCTTTTGAGAAAGAGGCAAAGAAACTGCTGGAGAAAAAGCTGGTTTACCCGGCATACAGTTTTGTCTTAAAGGCATCGCATGCCTTTAACATACTTGATGCCCGCGGCGCCATAAGTCAGAGCGAACGTCCACGCTACATAGGTAGAATTCGTTCTTTAGCCAAGAAATGCGCGGAGCTGTACTTAGAAATCTGAGAGCTCAAACACCTTATGAAAGATTTTCTTTTGGAGATTAATGTAGAGGAGTTACCGGCAAGTTATGTAAGGCCTGCGCTAAGTGATATGCGCCACGCTTTTAAAAATGCCTTTGATTCATCGCGCATAGAATACAACCCGCCGGAAAGCTTTGGAACTAAAAATAAACTTATTTGTCATATAAAAAATGTGGCGTTGCAACAAAAAGAGGATGTCTGTGAGGTGGTAGGGCCGCCTAGGAGAATAGCCTTTGATGAAAAAGGAAATCCTACAAATCAGGCAATTGGTTTTGCAAAGAATCAGGGTGTAAAAATAAAAGACCTAAAGATTAAAGAGACTTCAAAAGGTGAGTATATAGTTGTTGAGAAAAAACAAAAAGTGCGCTACACAAAGGATATTTTAAAGGAAATAGTCCCAGAGGTTATAAAAAACATTAAATTTAAAAAGACAATGAAGTGGGATGATTCTGGTCTGCGATTTGCAAGACCTATAGAGTCAGTAGCTGTATTATTTGGAAAAGAAAATATAAAGATCAAGCTAGGGAACGTCCCTCAGAAAAAAATAAAACGTATAACCGCAGGGTTGATCGATGGCGATACCAGAAAAAAAGAGATAAAACGTTTGATTTCAAGAGAACTAAAGAAGTTCGATGCGGATCAAAAGATCGACGAGGATCTTCTGGAAGAGATAACCTTTATGATCGATTCCCCTGAGGCATTTGCCGGAAGATTTGATGAGAAATTCTTATCTTTGCCCGAAGACGTGCTTAGGGCCAGCATGGCAAAACACCAGAGGATATTCCCTGTTTCCAAGAACGGAAAATTTATGAATAGATTTGTAGCTATTGTAGAAGGGGAAAAGAGAAAAAATAGCAGAGTAAAGAAAAATTACGAAAATATCTTAGAGGCAAAACTAAAGGATAGCCTGTTTTTCTTCGACGAGGATATGAAAAAAAACCTTTCAGACAGCACCTCGCAATTAAAGAGCTTGATTTTTCAAAAGGATTTAGGTAATATGTTCGAAAAAATCGAGCGGCTGAAAGCGCTTTGCGCTTTTATCTGCGATAAGTTGGGCGTTGATAGCTTTTTGAAAAATAATTGTATGAGAGCCGCTGAGCTTTCAAAAGTAGACCTAGTCACGCATATGGTGGGGGAGTTTCCGAGCCTCCAGGGCGTAATGGGCGGAGAATATGCGTTAAGAGGTAAGGAAAGGAAGGAAGTCGCAGCGGCAATAAAAGAACATTACTTGCCACAGGGCGCAGATGATAATTTGCCAAAGACTATGGCCGGTATAATCCTTGCGATCAGCGACAAGATAGATAATGTAGTTGGTTTTTTGGGGGTGGCTAAAGAGGTCAGTGGAAGCTTCGACCCGTTCGGCATAAGAAGGAATGCGCTGGGCCTTGTCCGTATCGCAAAAGATAAATCATTGAAATTTAGCATAGATGAATTAATCCAGAAAGCAATTGAACTGTATGGCAGCAAAATAAATATTTCCAGAGAAAACGTCATTATTTATATAAAGGATAGGATAGAGTTTTTAATGATGAGGGAGCCTGGTCTTGCGTCGATCGATTTAAGAAAAGCAGTCTTGGAAATAGGATGTTCTGATATTATTTGTGCATTCAATAGGTTTATAAAGCTTAAGGAGATACAGAGCGAAATTTATTTTAAGCAGGCAGCAAAGGTCGTGGAGCGCACGAGCAACATCTTAAAAGGCGCGAAGAAAGAAAGGGTTGGCAAAGTAGATGAAAAACTTTTCAAAGAAGACCTGGAGCGCTCTGTCTGGAATGCTTATTTGGATTCAAAGGATAAAATAAAAGGCCTTATCGAAGAAGAGCAATACAAAGAGGCGACCAGAGAGTATGCCGGCGCATTCTTTAAGGTCTTGCATGATTTTTTTGACAATGTAATGGTAAATGACAAAGATGAGTCGTTACGATTAAATCGCCTGGCAATGATGAAGGCGATAAACAGGTTATACACAGAGCGTATAGCTGACTTGGCACTATTGCCGCAAATAGTAGTAAATTAGAAAGGAGCAGTAAAGATGCAGAAGATGGTGTACTTCTTTGGTGAAGGAAAAGCAGACGGAAATACAAAAATGAAAACACTTCTCGGAGGTAAGGGGGCAAACTTGGCAGAGATGACAAGTATAGGCGTACCTGTTCCTCCTGGATTTACTATTTCAACAGAGGTGTGCGATTATTATTATAAACATGGAAAAAAATATCCTGCTGATCTTCAGAAGCAGATCGACGCAAATATTACCAAACTTGAAAAGGCAATGGGCGCAAAGCTTGGTGATGCCAACAACCCGCTTTTGGTATCAGTGAGGAGCGGCGCTGCTGTTTCTATGCCTGGCATGATGAACACGGTTCTTAATCTGGGCCTTAATGATCAAGCTGTCGCAGGCATGGCTAAAAAGACAGGTAATGAGTGTCTTGCGTGGGATGCATACAGGCGCTTTATTGATATGTTTGGTGACGTAGTGATGGGCGTTGGTCATGAACATTTTGAAGAAAAGATCCAGGCTGTAAAAAAGAAGTACAGGGTAAAGCTGGACAACGAACTTACAGCGTTACAGTTAAGGGAATTAGTCGGCGAATATAAAAAGGTATATGAAAAACATGTTAAAAAACCTTTTCCAAGTAATGCCAAGGATCAGCTGATGGCTGCTGTAATGGCAGTATTTGGGTCTTGGAATACAGAAAGAGCTGTAGTTTATAGAAGGATCAATAGAATCACAGGGCTTCTTGGAACAGCTGTCAATGTCCAGGCGATGGTATTCGGCAATATGGGAAATACTTCAGGTACAGGAGTTGCTTTTACACGCAACCCGTCTACCGGCGAAAATAAATTTTTCGGGGAGTTTCTTATAAATGCGCAGGGTGAAGACGTTGTAGCAGGCATAAGGACCCCAGAGCCTATCAGTGACCTGAAAAAGAAAATGCCAAGAGTTTATAAGGAGCTCGATGCTATCAGGTACAGATTAGAGAAGCATTATAAAGACATACAAGATGTAGAATTTACTATCCAGGAAGGCAAGCTTTACATGTTACAGACACGTACTGGCAAGCGCACAGGCTTGGCAGCTGTAAAGATAGCGTACGATATGGTAAAAGAAAAGATGATTGCCCCTAAAGAGGCTATTATGAGAATAGAAGGGGATCAGCTTAACCAGCTCCTTTTCCCTATATTCGATCTTAAGGCAAAATCTAATGCTACTATGCTTGCTAAAGGTCTCCCTGCTGGTCCTGGCGCAGCTTCAGGCCAGGTAGTGTTTACAGCAAAGGATGCTGAGGCGCGGAAAGAGAAAGGCAAAAAAGTCATTCTAGTCAGACACGAGACATCTCCTGAAGACGTTGCAGGCATGCATGCCGCAGAAGGGATATTGACATCAACTGGAGGCATGACTTCTCACGCCGCTGTTGTTGCCAGGGGTTGGGGGAAATGCTGTATAGCTGGATGCAGCGCGTTGAATATTGATTACACAAAGAAAGAGATGCGGGTTGCTGGAAAGACTATAAAGGAAGGCGATTTTATTTCTCTGGATGGTTCTACCGGAGAAGTTATGCTGGGAGATATAAAGGCCACCTCAAGCCCTGTAATAGCAGGACTGGTAGAAGGAAATGTGTCGGCAAAGAAAAGTGAAATATATAAAATGTTCAGTCAGATCATGAAATGGGCTGATGAGTATCGCAAGATAAACGTGCGCACGAATTCAGATACGCCAAAAGATTCTCTGGCCGCGCGCAGGCTTGGCGCTGAAGGCATAGGTCTTACCAGGACAGAGCACATGTTTTTTGAAGGCGAAAGAATATGGGCTGTTAGAGAATTTATTCTTGCTCAGGATAAAGAGGCAAGAGAAAAGGCGCTTAAAAAGCTGCTGCCTTTTCAGAGAAAAGATTTTGAAGGCATATTTAAGGAGATGAATGGCCTGCCTGTTACCATAAGGTTATTAGATCCACCGCTGCATGAATTCTTGCCAAGCAATGAATCAGGCATAAAGGAAATGGCAAGGAGATTAAAGCAAACACCTGCCAGGATAAAAGACCTTGTTAAAGGTTTGCATGAGATGAATCCCATGCTCGGACATCGAGGATGCAGGCTTTCCGTGACGTATCCTGAGCTCTGTGTCATGCAGACGATGGCGATTATGGAGGCAGCCTGTAACATGGCGAAAAAAGGCATAAAGGTTTTACCTGAAATAATGATACCTCTCGTGGGGACAAAAGCAGAGTTTGATTTTCTTGAGCCTATTGTCCGTGAAACAGCTGAGGCGGTAATTAAAAAGGCAAAGAAGAAAGTAAACTATCTCGTAGGTACGATGATAGAAATTCCGCGCGCAGCATTGATAGCTGATAAGATCGCTGAAAAGGCGGAGTTTTTCTCATTCGGCACAAATGATCTGACTCAGATGACGTTTGGTTACAGTCGCGATGATGCAGGTGTGTTTTTGCCGGAATATGTAAACAAAAAGATTTTACCTGAGGATCCTTTTCAATCGGTTGACCAGGAAGGCGTAGGCTCTCTTATTAAAACGGGCATAAAACTCGGAAGAGAGACCCGCAAGAAACTCAAGATCGGTATCTGTGGAGAGCATGGCGGAGAGCCAAGATCAGTGAAGTTCTGTCACGATGTCGGCATGAATTACGTGAGTTGTTCTCCTTACAGGGTGCCTATCGCAAGACTTGCGGCTGCTCAAGCAGCGTTGCTTAACGGGAAATAGACGAGGTGGCTATGGATGCAATAAAACTTTATTTGAGGGCGATTAAAGACATCCCTCTTCTTACTCCTGAAGGAGAACAATCTGTCGCGCGTAAGATTAAAAGAGGTGATGCTAAGGCACGCAAAAAAATGATCCAGTCTAATTTGAGACTCGTGATTAATATCGCAAAGCGATACTCTAAGCTGGGTGTTCCAATGATGGATCTCATAGAGGAAGGAAACCTCGGCCTGATCAAAGCAGTTAAAAAATTCAATCCTCACAGGGGTTATAGATTTAGCACGTATGGCGCGTGGTGGATAAAGCAATACATAACCCGCGCTATTGCGAACCAGGGTAAGACCATACGCATCCCTGTCTACATGACGGAGATAATCAACAGATGGAAAAGAATAACTGAGCAGTTGACCCAGCAATACGGCAGGCGACCCAAGATAAAAGAGGTTGCGAAAAAGATGCGGCTTTCGATGAAAAAGGTAAGAGAAATAAGCGAGGTAGCTACAAAGATCTCTTCACTGGACGCGCCTATAGGCGATGATGGCACAGGACAGTTCATGGATCTTATCCAGGATGAGACAAGCACATCTCCCATGGAGAGCATAACCGAAAATTTACGGCGCGAAAGGGTCGAGAACCTTTTGAGCCGCATGAATGAAAGAGAAAAGAAGATATTGCGCTTACGTTTTGGTTTGAATGATGACAGTACTCATACGCTTGGCGAGACAGCGAAGGTATTCGGCATAACGCGTGAAAGGGTCAGGCAGATTGAAAGCGCCGCGCTGGAAAAGTTAAGAGCGTACATCATCCAACAAAGCGGCGGATTAGGAGAATACTAAAATGGAAGACTTGAAACAGCATATCAGGAGTATCCCTGATTTTCCAAAAAAGGGGATTCTTTTTAAGGACATCACTACTCTTTTGGGTAACAGGGAAAAATTCAGAGAAGTAATAGATGTTTTGTACGAGAGGTACAAAGACAAGAAGATCGATTCAGTTGTGGCCATTGATTCAAGGGGATTTCTTTTTGGCAGCGCGTTGGCGTATAAGTTGGGCTCAGCATTAACAGTCATAAGAAAAAAAGGGAAATTGCCCTACAAGACATTGAGCGCTACATATTCTTTAGAGTACGGAGAAGATACGCTTGAGATTCACGAGGATGCATTTGAGCCAGGCTCAAAGGTTTTATTGATAGATGATCTCCTGGCAACAGGCGGCACAATATCCGCGGCAACAGAACTTGTCAAAAAACTAAAGGGCGATATAGTAGAGATCGTTTTTGTCATAGAACTCTCAGGTCTAAGCGGCCGCTCTAAGCTCGGGGATTATCCGGTTTATTCGATGGTGAAATATTAAATGACAAATGCCAAATTGAATGATTTGGAATTAGTGATTCATTTGGATTTTGTCATTTGACATTTGGATTTATTAAGTGTCCCTATAGCTCAGATGGATAGAGCACAAGTTTCCTAAACTTGGGGCCAGAGGTTCGAATCCTCTTAGGGACGCCATGGTTCGACGCGCACTTCGACAGGCTCAGTGCTTGCTCACCATGACCCTGAGCAAGCGAACGAAGTGAGCGCGTCGAAGGGCCATAACATAAGGAGAAACAGATGATTGATCTGCATACGCATAGTTGGTTGAGTGATGGAGCGGTTTTGCCTTGTGAGCTTGCTCGGCGCGCAGAGGCTAAGGGCTATCGAGCCATTGGGATAACTGATCATGTGGATGCGTCTAATATTGAATTTATATGCAATGCGATTATAAAAGCATGCAAGGATATAAATAAAAACTGGAAAATAAAAGCAATACCGGGTGTTGAGATAACGCATATGCCGATTGCGTTGATCAAAGGCGCAATTAAATTTGCGCGCTCTAAAGGGATTAAACTCGTAGTGGTGCATGGAGAGAGCTTAGTTGAGCCAGTAATGCCTGGAACAAATAAAGAAGCGATAATTTCTGGCGCAGATATTTTGGCGCATCCTGGACTTATATCTTTGGAAGACGCGAAACTGGCCAGCGCTAAAGGCGTGCATCTTGAGATCACATCGCGCGCAGGACATTCATTGAGTAATGGCCATGTTGCAAAGATGGCTGGCATGGCAGGCGCAAAGCTGGTCATCGACACAGATACGCATCAACCAGGAGACTTGATTACAAAACAATTCGCAAAGAATATTTTACTCGCAGCAGGCCTTAATCAGAAAGAAGCAAAGGAAGTTTTTGTGAACTCAGAAAGATTAGCCTGTCGTTTACTTGACATTAAGAAATTAATATAGTAAGCTTTAAAGAAACATAAAGATATGGAGGATAATATGAATAAAATAAATCGCTTGTGGCTTGTAACTTGTGGCTTGTGGCTTATATTGATAGCCGGTTGTACCACGTCATCCGGAAGCAGTTCTTACTCAGGCGGGGATGGTGTATCTCTGGATGTCGCGGCAATGCTGCGGCTTGAAGACGTACCTGTGCCTACAGGCTTCAGAGTACTAAACACCGAATCGTTCGCATTTCAGAATGACGTAACAAGGGTCGCGCTCTTAAAATACGTAGGATCAAAGACAGCAGATCAGGTAGTGGCATTCTACAAGCAGCAGATGCCGATGTACAATTGGAGCGCTATAAATATTATAGAATACGAGAGAAGGATATTAAATTACGAAAAAAGCTCAGAGAGCTGCATAGTGAGCATTGAAGGAAAAGGTAGAAAAAGTATCATTACTATAGCTATTTCACCCAAGTCAAGGCCCATGAAGGTCGAAATCAAGGATTGATATACCTTAATAGTATAGGAAATTATATAATCTTGACCCGCCAAAAGGCGTGGCGAGGTCAAGTCGAATCTGCCCTAAAAAGGGCAGATTCGACTTGACATTATTGTATACTTAAGGTATACTCTTTTCTTAATAAGGAGCAGTGCGGATATACCGTCATAGACCGCTTTAATCAGGCAGAGAGAGGAGGGAATATAAAATAGCCGGAAGCAGTCAACTAAAAGGCGATATATTATATATAAGTAGGATAATTTTTAGGGTCATCCTAAAAATACAATAAATTAGACTTAAACCAAGGAGGAAAACTAAATGAAGCGATTAATTACACTATGCATCGTACTTACTGCAGTAGCTTTAATATCAGCTCCTGTTTTCGCAGAAGTGCAGAATGTAAAGGTAAGCGGCGATGTAAATTCAGCCGGCGTTTACCGAAACAACTATGATCTTCTTCCAGCATCGAGAAGTGACACAAGTACAGATACTACCGAAGTTGGTCAAGACAGTGATAACAACAACTTCCTGTATACCCAGGCAAGAGTAAGAGTGGATGCAGATCTCACAGACAATGTGAGCACTACTATCCGTTTACTTACAGAATATGACTGGTGTACAGAGAGCTACACATCAGGCGATGGCGACAACGTAGATTTAGATCTTGCTAATGTTACTTTAAAGGAAGCTTTCTACGGTCCTTTAACAGCAATAGTCGGTAGGCAGGAGCTAAGGTATGGCAGTGCGTTTGTTGTTGGCGATCCAGATACCAACGGTACTTCATCAGATAGCAATCTTACAGCAACCGATATGAGCTTACGCAAATCTTTTGATGCTGTCAGAGGTATATTGGATTACAGTCCGTTGACTATTGATGTGATTTTTGCAAAGATAAATGAGACTGGTTCCACAGAGAATTCTGATGAGAGTCTCTATGGTGTAAACGCAGCATATCAGTTTGACGCTAATGACGCAGAAGTAGAAGGCTACTGGTTTTTAAATAGGGATGATGATGGAGATGCACCTGTTGAGACAGCAGACACAACAAGTCCTGGCCATATGATTCATACGTATGGTGTAAGAGGCAGCATAGTACCAGTAGACAACTTGAACGTTTATGGTGAATTAGCTTTCCAGCGCGGTGAGTATGATGATGGCTCATCAATAGCTTCAGCAGTAGAGAGAGATCAGGAAGCGAATGCATATCAGTTAGGCGTTGATTATTCTCTTGGTACAGAATGGGCACCAGTGGTAAAAGCAGGCTGGACTCATTATTCAGGAGAAGGCTACGGCAATAATGGCGACTATGATGCATGGATTCCTCTTTATGAAGACCAGACTCATGGCGTAGTTGCAAACTATGTATTGAGCGGTGTAAACGGTGGTCAGAACAGTAATGCTGACATCCTCAATTTAGGAGCATCAGTTGAGCCGATAGAAGATCTATCTATCAGCATAGACTACTATAGTTTCTGGCTTGATGAAAAGCTTGTCACCACCGACAATACTCTTCTAAGCACTAATGGTGCTACAGGGTACACTAATCTTACCACACCTTCTAACTATGCATTGAACGCAGATGATGATCTGGGTTATGAAATAGACGTTGCTCTTAACTATGATTACACAGAAGATGTTAAGATGGGTCTTGCAGCCGGTTGGTTCAAGCCCGGTAACGCTCTAGAAGGTCAAAACTCAACCGACAGAAACGAAGAGACAGCTATCCAAGTATTAGCAACATTGGACGTAGCCTTCTAACTCGGTTTAAAGCGTAATATTAAATCCCCTGGAAGAGAAATTCTTCCAGGGGATTTTTTTTGACTTTTTGGTAATTTTAGTTGAAATTTTAAAAACTATAAGTATAATAAAGGTATGCGAAAAATATTTGTATTAGATACGAACGTGCTTCTTCATAATGCCAGCGCCTTAAAGTCGTTTGCTGACAACGAGGTTGTCCTGCCCATCGATGTCATAGAGGAGCTGGATATATTTAAGAGAGATAGTGATGAGAGGGGCAGGAATGCCCGTGCTACCATAAGGATGTTGGATGAGTTAAGAGAGAAAGGCAGGTTAGGCGAAGGTGTGCCTCTGGAAAACGGTGGCGTGTTGCGCATAATCATGCATGTAGATATAAAAAAGCCTTTTGATCTTTCTTGTGAAGCAAGAGATAACAAGATCCTGATGGCGGCGTACAGTCTTCAGCAGAAAGGCGGCAGGGTTGTCTTTGTGTCAAAGGATATCAATGCAAGGGTTAAGGCAGACACGCTTGGCATAAAGGCAGTGGATTTTGAAAAACAAAAGGTGGATATCGATAGGCTTTACAGCGGATTGAAAGAAATATCCGTAGATAAAAAAGACATAGATAGATTTTATAATAAAAAGTTCTTAGGAATAGAAGACAAAGAAATATTTTCAAATCAATATGTTTTATTGAAAGATAATAAAAATGAAAAATATACTGCGCTTGGAAGGTTTTGCCGCAAGAGAAAAGGCGCAGTGCCTCTCAGTTCTGAGGCAAGTGACGCCTGGGGCATTAAGCCAAGAAACAAAGAGCAGGGCATGGCATTTGATCTTTTGATGGATGACAACGTGAAGCTGGTAACGCTAGTAGGCCAGGCAGGCACCGGAAAAACTCTTCTGGCCCTGGCAGCTGGTTTAAAGAAGGTAGTGGACGAGCATGCGTACAAGAGGCTGCTTGTTTCAAGACCTGTTATACCTATGGGGAAAGACATAGGGTATCTTCCCGGCACAAAGGAAGAGAAGCTTATGAACTGGATGCAGCCTATCTATGATAACCTCGAATATATCTTGACTACAAGAAAGAGAAAAGAACATATTGAAGATTTAATAGACTCTGATCTTTTGCAGTTAGAGGCATTAACGTATATGAGAGGAAGGAGTATTCCTAATCAGTTTATCATAGTGGATGAGGCTCAGAATCTTACGCCGCATGAGATAAAGACCGTTGTCAGCCGCGCCGGAAACCATACAAAGATGGTCTTAACAGGAGACCCGTATCAGATAGACAGTCCCTACCTTGATTCTTCTTCCAATGGCCTGAGTTATGCAGTTGAGAAAATGAAGGGCCAGGAGATGTTTGGCCATATTTCCCTTATTCGAAACGAACGTTCAAGTTTAGCCAGCCTGGCCGCGGAACTATTATAATTTTATTATTTCCACTCTGACTTTAATCAATCCTTTATTCAAGTCACCCAAACAAGAGAATGCCCTTTTTGAAAGATCTATTATTCTGCCGTGGTTTACCAGCCTTTTAGCAGGACCCCTATCATTGACTCTTACATAGATAACTTTATCATTATCGAGGTTAGTGATTCTTAGAAGGGAGTTAAAAGGCAAGCTCCACATAGCGCACGTTAACTTTGAATCATCAAAGGTCTCCATATTGGCAGTTGTCTCTAAGATTCCAGGATCAGTCTGAGAATACCATGATGCTGTACCTTTATATATAGCGTGAGTTGAGCCAGCATTGTTTGGGTGGGCAAGTAAAAGTGGTAATGTCAATGCTATGATTAAGAGCTTCTTCATATGGTTTCGGTAACCCGGCCATCCTTCGACGCAGCCAACTTCTTTGGCTTTGCTCAGGATCCGTGGTTTTGCGTCTCATCTTTTCAGATGATTTGCCTTTATCGTTCCATGCTATTCACTTGTATCTACTTAAATTATGCCACAAATACCGTAAAAAACAAGGTATAATCATGTAATTTCGTAAAAAGAATATTTATTTTTTTCTTGACAAGTTGAATTAAATACTTTATAATACTTGTTAAATAAGTAGACTTTAAAATAACAAAGGAGGCTTACATGTACAGGAAAACATTGCATATTGTAATAGCATCAGTAATGTTTTTAAGTTTTGCTATGGTAAAACAGGCGTTTTGCTATAGAATACCGCCGGAAGAAAGTAAACTCAAGTATTTATACACCTTTGGTGAAGGTGGAAGAAAAAGCTATGGCGCAAAAAAGTCGCCCCAGGTTATATTCTTAAGAGTTCCTGAGAAATATACTGGTAGCATAGAAATATCTGTCTATGATCCTGATATAGGCGATTACATAGATGAAAAGAGCGGGAAATGGAACACTACTACCCGATTTTCTATTTTTGGTGGAAAGAAAGCATATTCATCTATAGCAGGGATAAGCGAGGCAAAGGTTGTAGATTTTTTTGAAGGCACGCTTTTAGATTCCCAGGAGTTTGGCGAAGATGAATCCTATGACAAAAAGTTTTATCATTTTTCTCCTATAGAAGCGGAGAAAGGCGAAAAAATAGGAAACTTCAGATATTTTAAGGTAGTTGCTGAAGGGCTATCAGGGGATGACAACAACGTTTTTGCCCTTGAGGTATCGCCGGATGCAATAGAGGCATTCAGCTATGCGCTCTCGTTAAGGCTTTCGGAGAAGCGCGGAACAAAGATGGCGCTTTATCCTGATATACCAGCAGATGCAGCAAAAATAATAGAGTATAATTATGATCTAGACGCGACCGGGGGGCAGATAGAACTCGTAAGCGCATCGCGTTCTTACGGCATAAAAGGTTCTGGGACCGGCGTATGGGCAAATACTGAAATAGATGTCCCGTCATCTGACGCAGGCAAGAGATGGGTGTATGAAATAACAAAGGACAGACAGCCTAATGCGAATATGGCAATGTATCTGACAACAGGCGATGGAGCGGCAATCCCTGTATTTTTTACGCCTGGAGCAGGAGGACCTAAGAGGGTTTTTGTTGAGCAGCCCACTAAGGCAAAGAAGGCAAAGGAAGAGCCACAGAAAGAAGAGCCATGGATGGAGTCAAAGCTTTCATGTAACACATTTACATTCGATGGTTCAAAGTCCTATGATCCAGATGACCAGACTCTTGCGTATTTCTGGGATTTTGGCGATGGCACTACCAGCACACAGCTAAAAAACATGCATACCTATAAAGATGCGGGAAAATACCTCGTCAAGCTGACAGTTACAGATGCTTCAGATGTGGATTGTAATACAGCGTCGACTCAGCAGGTCGTAAAGGTCAATCAGCCGCCATGCGCTATAGCAGAGGGCCCTAATGTGACCTGCGTTGATACAGAAATATTATTCGATGGCACGCAGTCAACAGATAGCGCTGAAGACAACCTGACATACAAATGGAATTTCGGAGATGGTGAGACAGCTGAAGGCGCAAAGGTTTCTCATAAATATGCCAAAGGCGGAGATTATCAAGTCGCGCTTACTGTAGTCGATGATTCAGGAACCATGTGTGATACCGGCGTGGATAGGTTAAATGTAGCAGTGAATACCGCGCCTATTGCGGATGCGGGTAAAGATATAATGTTGTGCAAGAAAGATCCCAACGATCCCCTGGAAGTCACTTTTGACGCGTCAAAGTCAAAGGATGCGGATAACGATAATCTGACTTATGTCTGGGATTTTGGCGATGGCGAGACTGAGGAAGGCAAGGTAGTCGTCCATAAGTATGAGAGGGGCGGAGAATATGTGGCCAAGCTCCTTGTTACTGATAATACTTATACAGATTGTAATAAGTCAACTGTGACAAAGCTTGTTAACCTGAACAGGGTTCCAATGGCTAACGCAGGAGACGATATAAATATATGCCTGACAGAAAAGGCAGAGTTTGACGCTTCTTCCTCATTTGACAATGACGGGGATACCCTTAGCTATTTATGGGATTTTGGCGACGGAAAAACAGCCAAAGGCAAAAAGGTCTCTCATGAGTATGCAAAAGGCGGTCTCTATGAAGCTACTCTTAAGGTAGACGATGGCACTAATACAGAGTGTTCAAGCGCAATAGATACTATTTCAGTAAATGTCAATTCCAATCCTGTCGCGGACATAAGCTCCAAGGATATTGCATGTGTTGATGAGAGCATAAAGTTTGACGGTGGGCTCTCAAGCGATCCTGACGGAGACAAGCTGGACTATGTTTGGGATTTTGGCGACGGCACTACTGAGAGCGGAGCGAACGTAAAACATAATTATGCAAAAGGCGGTCTCTACAAGGCAACGCTGTTTGTTGATGATGGCAAGGATTCAGATTGCTCAGGCTCGACAAAGGTGCACTATCTTAATGTCAATACGCCTCCTGTAGCAGAGGCTGGACCAGACCTATTGATCTGCGTCAATGATGAAGTTGAGTTTGACGCGGCGGATTCGTTTGATTCTGACAATGACAGTCTTACCTATAGTTGGGATTTTGGCGATGGTAAAACAGCGCAGGGCCCAAATGTAAAACACGCCTATGAAGGCATAGGTATCTATAAGGTAACTTTGACAGTCAAGGATGATTCAGGTACTGAGTGCAATACTGCAGTTGATACACTGGTGGCCACAGTAAACGCAACCCCAGTTCCGATAATTGAAGTAATGTAAATAAGGCCATAACTTACATTAAATAAAAGGTTTACGACTAGAGGGGCAGTAACCATTTTTTATAAAGAAAAAATGATCGCTGCCCCTCTTCCATTAGAGCTTTTTTTGTGGTATACTTATTATATGTGGTATAAAAAGTCAATAAAAACAATTTTGCTAATAATGCTTATCATTCTGGTTGCGCAGCCCTGTTTTGCGAAATCCCAAAAACTCACTATTGTTTTTACGGGAGATATGCGTGGAGAATTAGAGAATTGCCATTGCCCTAAAGATGATTTTGGAGGCCTTAACAGAAGATACGAATATATTTCTGAGGTAAGGAAAAAGGTAGATGATATTCTGCTCTTAGATGTAGGGGATGTCATGTCTCTGTTTATGGCAGATCTTAATAAAGAAGATATAGCGCGCAACGCATCTATTTCATTTGAAGCAATGAAGCTCATGAAATATGATGTAATGAATATTGGCGAGAGCGATCTTGTTTTAGGAGAAGCTTTCTTGAGGCAGCAAGAGGATGCTGTTCCGTTTTCTTTTACATCAGCGAATATAGTGGATAAAAATACACACGAGCCATTCTCACGCCCCTACATAATAAAGACCATGAAGAATGGTTTAAGAGTGGGTATCATAGGCCTTGTTAATGAACGCTATGTAGTTAATGCAAAGAGGCTGGATATACTGCCTAATCAAGAAATTCTTTCCAAGTATATGCCTGGACTAAAAGCGAACACAGACATTGTTGTTGTGCTTGGTCATCTGGGCTTACCGTATTCAATAAATCTTGCAGAGAGCGTCGAGGGAATCGATGTGATACTTAGCGGACACTGGGATGCCAAGAGTCAGGAGCCCATGGAGGTCAACAATACACTAGTAATGCCAACCTCTTACCATTCAAGAAAGATAGGAAGATTAGATCTAAAGCTGAGCAAAGGTAAAGTCCATTCATACACCTGGGAATCTACTCCGTTAGGAGAAGAATACGACGGCATTAATATAGTAGCTGATATTTCCTCGAGGTTGCCGGGGTCGCAAGAGAGAGAAAAAACTGATAGCGTATCCATAGAGTCACTATTGTTCGACAGGCCATTAAAGGTACTTGTTTTTTACACGGCAGGGTGCAAGGCCTGCATGGATATAGAGAAGGACCTGTTGCCGGATATCAAGAAAAAATATGGCGAAGCTATTGCGCTGGAGCACCTTGATATAGGTGTTGCGAAAAATTTCGAGCGGATGACAGAGCTTGAGAATCTATACGGAGTAGAAGGCGGTTATGTGCCTGAGGTTATTGTTTCAGGATATGTTTTGATGGGGAAAGAAGAGATCTTTTCCCGGTTGGATGGAGTCATATATGACGTGCTGGAAGAAGACCCACTCGTCTTAAAAAAAAATAAAGAATTGGCTCAACAGGCAGCCGAATATCACCCACCCACAGAGTCGCTTATACTATCTAAATTCGAATCCTTTAGCGTGTATACTGTTATGGCAGCAGGGCTGTTAGATGGTATAAATCCCTGCGCTTTTACATCTATAGTGTTCTTTATATCGTTTCTTGCGTTCGCTGGTTATCGTAAGCGTGAGATGTTTTTTGCGGGCCTGTCTTTTACGTCCGCTGTGTTTGTTGCGTATCTTCTTATTGGCCTGGGTATTTTTAGGTTTTTAAGGGTTTTGAATGGGTTTAACTATGCAATGGTCGCTGTAAATATTTTAATAGGCGGCCTTGCTATTTTGCTTGGAGTTTTGAGCCTTGTAGATTATTTTAGATTTAAGAAAACAAAAGATACAAGCAATATCATATTAAAATTACCACAATCTATTAAAAAGAGGATTCACTCAGTAATAGGCTCTGATTTCAGAGGCGATAAGCACAATGTTTTTAAGGTAATATGGGTCGCGTTTTCCGCGGGATTCATGGTATCTATCCTGGAATCTTTTTGCACGGGCCAGGTCTATCTTCCTACAATAGCATTTGTCTTAAAGACGCCCAATAAACAGGTGTCCGCGTTTCTGTATCTAATCCTCTATAACCTGGCTTTTATCTTGCCCTTAATAGTAGTATTCATCCTGGGCCTCTTCGGTGCTACCTCAACCACCTTCTCAAAATTCATGCAGAAGCGCATGGGCGCGGTTAAACTCTCCACTGCCGTACTGTTCTTCGCGCTAGGCTGTCTATTAATCTTCTTAAGGTAAAGGCATATTTTATTTGACGATTAGGAGTTTATGGCATACACTTATGTCTATATGAGATATATATTGGCGCTATGTTTATGTTTGTTGGCTGGGTGCGTGAATCATGAGTATAATGCTGCTACGGGCAGGGATGACATTATGTTTGTGAGCACTGAGAAGGAAATAGGCATGGGTAGAAGCGTAGCGGATAGCATTGAGAGAAACCCGGAAATTGAACTGGATCCGGATCCGCTGGAGACAGCGCGCCTGAAAGAGGTTGGCCGGAGGATTGCCGCGGTTTCTGATAGGCAGGAGGTAAACTATACGTTTAGAGTGATAGACGATGAAGATGTTAACGCGTTTGCGTTACCCGGTGGATATATATTTATTTTTAGAGGCCTCATGGAAAAGGTTGAGACAGATGATGAGCTGGCATCGGTGATAGCTCACGAAGTGGCGCATGTTGTTGCGAGGCACTCCATGAAAAGATTGCAAGGTGGCATGGGGTTTAATATACTGCAATTGCTCATGGTTGTTTCAGGCCAGGGTGTTCAGGACTACGGCAGAATCAATGCAGCTTTTGGTCATCTGGTTATGGAGTACTCTCGAGAAGATGAGGCGCTTGCCGATAAAATCGCGATTAAATATTTAAAGGCCGCGGGCTTTGACCCAATGGCGATGCTGAGTTTTTTAAAAAAGATGCAGGAGGTACATAGAGAGGCGCCAATAAGGCCGCACAGAAGTTATCGTTCGCATCCACATCTTGCTGATCGCATCCGCATGGTCAAGCAGGAGCTGACAGGAGAGATCAATTATACGGATTACATGAATAAACCGGTAGAACTACATTGAGGAGGAATAAATGGCGAAGAAGTACGATTTTACCAAAGAAGATCCATGGCGCATATTCAGGATAATGGCAGAGTTTGTTGATGGGTTTGACGATCTTTCGGACATAGGCCCCGCAGTTACTATTTTTGGTTCAGCAAAAACAGAACCGGGGGATAAATATTATAAATTAGCCGAGCAGACTACAGCGACTTTAGTTAAGGATGGTTACGCGATAATTACAGGCGC
This sequence comes from Candidatus Omnitrophota bacterium, assembly GCA_042571405.1. Taxonomy (GTDB): domain Bacteria; phylum Omnitrophota; class Gorgyraeia; order Gorgyraeales; family Gorgyraeaceae; genus Gorgyraea. Next base: position 24,826 of record JBHPHU010000009.1, read on the forward strand.
TGGTCCGGGTATTATGGAGGCGGCAAACAAGGGCGCAAAGAATGCGGGAGGCGCTTCTATCGGGCTTAACATCCAGGTGCCTGTCGCTCAAAAGCCTAACAAATACGTAGCAACCCTTATCGACTTCAGGTATTTTTTCTGCCGCAAGGTTATGTTTGTAAAATACGCCAGGGCCTTTGTTATTTTTCCGGGCGGTTTTGGCACAATGGACGAATTTTTTGAGTCAATCACTCTTATTCAGACAGAGAAGATAGAAGAGTTCCCTGTTATACTGGTAGGAAGCGAGTACTGGAAGGGTCTTGTGGAGTGGATGAAATCCTCTATGTTGAAGAAAGAGCGCATAGACAAGAAAGATTTGGATCTTTTTACCATCGTGGATACACCTAAAGAAATCTCGCAGACAATAAAGGATTTTTATTCAAATAAAAGGAGGTGACCTCGTGAAGAAAAAAAAGGCCAAGAAAAAAGTGGCCAGAAAGAAGAAGACTGTAAAACGAAAGAAGAAAAAGAAGGTTGCGAGAAAACCGAAGAAAAAAATCATCAAGAAAAAGGCAAAGACAAAATCCAAGCTTGCTATCCCCGCAGGCATGTCACTGGAAGAGATAGGAATAGTGACTCATTATTTCGGGCATGTTGAAGCAGCTGTTATAAAGCTAACCAAGGGTTCACTTTCTCTGGGGGATACTATTGTTATAAAAGGACACACTACCGAGTTTAAAGAAAAGATAGATTCTATGCAGCTGGATCGCGCTCCAATTACAAGCGCTTCTATAGGGCAGGAAGTAGGGCTTAGGGTGAAGGCCAGGACCAGAGAGCATGACGCTGTCTATAAGTTGGTCGGGTAGCCTTGAATTTGTATAAAATTGTGCTATACTTTTATTGAAGCCGATAAAGTTATAAAAATGAGCCTGAGTAACAGGCAAAGCCGGATCGTCTATACGATCAAACTTTATCGGCTTCTTTTTTATTGTATGGATTTTCAAAACTTTATGCAACTGGGGGAGTTCGAGGGGGCGCAGGCACACCCTCAAGGGGTAGCGGCGGAGCAATGCGACGAGCAGGAGTATTACGAAGCCCCTTTGAAATAAATTGCGAGCGAAGTGAGTTAATTTATTATTATGGTGTCCTATCACAAAAAAAATGACATAGGCGTTGTAGAGTTCAATGATTCTGATTCGGAAGTGAATCTGCTATCTAAGGAAAATTTCAAGCAGCTTGAGAGTATCATAGATAGCATCATAAGCAATAAATCTGGGCTTTGCGCATTGTTTTTTACAAGCAAGAAGCAGAATGTTTTTATTGCGGGAGCGGATATTAAAGAGCTTGCCGCAATGCGTACAGAAGAAGAAGTAAGCAGTTTTTGTAAAAATGGACAAAGGCTATTTGGAAAAATAGCTGATTTAAGGATGCCGACTTTTACTATGGTAGACGGCGCTTGTGTTGGCGGTGGTATGGAACTGGCGCTCTCCTGTGACTATATATTTGCTACTACAAACAAGAGAGTGAAGATCGGTCTTCCAGAGGTAAAGTTAGGCATATCACCTGGTTTTGGCGGTCCGCACAGGTTAAGAGAAAAGATAGGATCAAAGAGGGCTGATTCTCTTATGGAAAAAGGGGATCTGGTTTCTGCGAAAGAGGCGAAAGCGCTGGGAATAATAGACAAGATTATTTCAGAATCGGAAAAACATGATCATGAAAAGTTTATAAAGTTCTCGACTCGCTTCGCTCGTTCGAACGATATTGAACCCCGAGCATGTGTCGAGAGGCTTCGAGCGAAGTCGAGAAGCTCGAATCTCTCAAGAGAAGAAATCGAGGCGCGTGAAATAAAACTGGTGATTGCCAAGATTTTTCAGCGGCCGGCACAAAATGCGCTGTCATCATATTTATTGGTCGATGAATATAAAGGCCATGCGCCGTTCAACCTGTCTCTAAAACGCTGTTCAGTTATAGGCGCTGGCACAATGGGCAGGGGCATTGCCTATCTGATAAGCTTAAAGGCGGGATTACCGGTTGACGTGACAGATGCCAGCAAAGATGTTTTAAAAAAGGCAAAATCATATATAGAAGATAAATATAAAGACGCGTTTTCCAGGGGCATATTGTCTGATAATAAGGCAAGATCAGGGACTGAAGATATAAGGTTCGGCGGGGATGTGCGCAAAGATACTGATATAGTAATAGAATCCATAACAGAAGACGCGCTAAAGAAAAAGACATTGTTTAGTCATATAGATAGGTCCTTGCGCAGGGATTGCATAATAGCCACAAACACCTCGTGTATTTCTATTGAGGAATTATCAAGGTCGCTGAAGAATACCGAGCGTTTTATCGGCATGCATTTTTTTAATCCCGCATACAAGATGAAACTGGTAGAGGTTATCCCGACAAGATTTACAAGTAAAGAGGTTTTGGGTTTAACCATTGATTTTTTGCGCAGTCTCAAAAGAATACCCCTTGTAGTTAAGGACAGCCCCGGGTTTCTTGTAAACCGAATGATTTTGCCGTATCTAAATGAAGCTCTTCTTATGCTGAAAGATGGCTTTGAGGCGGATGAGATCGAGGGAGCGATGTTGGATTTTGGCATGCCAATGGGTCCTTTGCGTCTTTTAGAAGAGATTGGTCATGATGTGGCGCGCAAAGCCAGCGGAATACTTAAACAAGGTCTTGGAGATAAAATAAAAACGCAGCAGCCATCCGGACAAAAAGATATAGTAGGCCGGCTCTTATATCCTATGAGGAGGCAGGCCGAATTGTGCTTAAAAGAAGAGATTGTAAATAGCCGCGAAGTCATTGACCTGGCTCTATTGCTAGGCATGGGATTTCCAAGATCCAGGAGAATATGGGAGATATGACTGATACAGGCAAGGTGATAGCAGTATACAGCGCTGCGCGCAAAGAGGCAAAGACGTGGTATGCGATAAACCTAGCAGCAGCGCTTGCTGTTGTTACAAAAGGCAAGGTTTTGTTTATTGATGTGGCAAGCGCTCTGAAATATAAAATAAGCAGCGATGTGAAAATAGAGCATATAAGGCAAGGACGCATTAAAGAACGTTATATAGAGAACATAAAAAAGGATTATCTTTATACTGTAATTAATGTTTCAGGCGAGGCAGACGAGACCATGTATAGGGTATTTACATGTTCTGATGCCGTGCACTTTTTTGTTGATTCTACTAAGGATGATCTTGGGGCTGCTCATGGATTTTTAGAGGGTTTGCTTGAGAAAGGGCTTGAGCCCCTGCACTCCAAGACAAGTGTTATCGTAAACAGGTTGAATATATTTGATAAATTTTCAAAAGAGGAGATGGCGTGGTTGATCAAGAGAGATATTTCAGCTATTGTTCCTGAGCCAAGTATCCTGGACGCAGCGCTGGATTCAAGCGGCATGCCGCTTGTTTTAAAATCAGATCTTTCTCCTTATTCAAAGGTGATCTTGCGCATTGCAAAGAAAGAGTCAGGCAAGTTACTGGGGCTTGCTCTGGGAAGCGGTGCCGCATTTGGACTTGCGCATATAGGGGTTTTGAAGGTGCTGGAAGATAGGCGCATAATTATAGATATCATATCAGGTTCAAGTATCGGAGCTCTGATAGCTGGTATGCGTGGTCTTGGTTTTTCCGCAGACAGGATAAAAGAGGTGGCGAACAAGCTAAGAAGCAAGCTGAAGATATTGAGGCTTCTGGACTTTACAGTGCCTATATCAGGCATATTGGCTGGAAAAAAACTGAAGAGGTTCTTAAGGAAGATTTTTGAGGAAAAAACATTTGAAGATTTGGAAATACCTGTTAAGATAATGGTATATGACCTGGCGAACAGAGAGACCCTTGTGATAGAAAAGGGATTACTTGCGGACGCGGTTTACATGAGCATAGCGGTGCCAGGCATATTCAAGCCCAAGATCGAAAAAGAAAGAGTGATCATTGATGGCGGGGTTTCAGATCCTGTGCCGGTAGATGTATTGTTAAAGCAGGGCGTGAAAAAAATAATAGCCGTGAATGTTTTGCCTGGCCCCAGAGACATACATGAGAAGAATATGCTTTTAAAAAAGAGGGATAGCAAAGAGAAAAACCTTATGCTTACAGCCCCTTTGTATGTAAAGATAGGATTATTTATAATGAAATCTATCAGGAGGATTTTTACGCCTAATATATTCGATGTTATCATGACGACCATGCAGTCCATGGAATATGTACTGGGGGAGAATAGCTGCAGGAAAGCAAATGTTGTTCTGCGCCCCGTTCTTTCATCTGCCGGCTCGACTGATTTTCATCTTGCAAATGATTTTATTAAAAAGGGTGAAGAAGAGACATTATCGCATGCTGAGGAGATAGCAAGGTTAGTGGAGGCCTAATGGAAGATAAGATAATAAAAGTATTAATAATAGAGTTCAATTCACAGAATATAATGAAGATAAAAGAAACCCTTTCTGATACACCCAATGTCTCATATGAATTATTGTGGTTGCAAAAAGAAGAAAATATACTTAAAAAGGTAGACGAAGAGGCGTTCAATGTTATCCTTCTTTCCTATAACCTGCCTGGCGCGAATGGCCTTGAAATACTCTCTGATCTGCAATATAAAGACTTGCAGGCTCCTGTCATAATGATGGCAGACAGGGGTGACGAAGAATTTGCTACGCAGGCAATGAAGCAGGGCGCATATGATTATGTAATCAAGGAAAAAGGATTTGAGAAAGGCCTGAGCATTGTAATTTATAATGCATTAAAGGCATTTGAGGCGCAGAAAGAAAAAGAGAAGTTACAGAAAGAGATCGCTGCAAAAAACGTTGAGCTGGAGTCTGCGAATAGAAAACTAAAGGAATTGGATAGGATCAAATCCGACTTTGTTGCGAATGTAGCGCACGAATTCAGGACGCCTCTTACGATAATAAAAGGTAATACAGACCTGGTCGTTAAGGGAGGACTTGGCGAGGTAACCCCGGAACAAAAGGATATGCTGGACGGCGCTATAAACGTGGCAAACAGGCTCGCCCGACTTGTAAATGATCTGCTGGACATATCAAAGATAGAGTCAGGTAAGATGAAGCTAAAGAAAGAGAGTCTTAATATAAACAAGATAATCGAAGAGAACCTGGCTGCATTTAGTAAGATAATGAAAGACAAGAAGCATGTCCTTAGCAAGGATCTTGCGAAGGACATGTCTAATATAAACGCTGATAGAGATAAGACGGCTCAGGTATTGATCAATCTTTTGAGCAATGCCGTAAAGTACAGCTCCGAGGGAGACAAGATAACAGTAAAAAGCACTAATCTTGAGAAAGAAATAATGGTGGAAGTTTCGGATACGGGTGAAGGCATAGCCCCCGAGAACATAGACACGGTATTCGATAAGTTTACAAGGGTAACTGCTGAAAAAAAAGAAGGCACAGGTTTGGGGTTGCCCATAGCAAAGGATATAGTTGCGCTTCATAATGGGAGGATGTGGGTTAAGAGCGAGTTAGGTAAAGGCAGCCACTTTTATTTTACACTACCGAAATAGGCAGGGGGCACATATGAAATCTTTTATTTGGATAATATTGGCATTGACATTAATTTCCACCAGTATAGCTGGGTGCGAGCATTCAAGGGCGCGGGCAGAGCGCATAGGTGATGATATTGATTGGATTTTTCTCGATGGCGACCCGGATATAGATAAATGAGGCGCTTCAATGGTTAGAGAGGGAAAATGTTTCACAGAATCAAGGAAGACATAAGATCTGCTATTAAAAAAGATCCTGCGGTTAAGAGTGGGCTGGAAGTATTTTTATACTATCCAGGCGTTCACGCTTTATGGTTTCATAGAATGGCGCACTTTTTTTACGCGTATAATATGCATATTGTTGCCAGGGCCATCTCTCATTTTTCGAGATTTATAACAGGTGTAGAGATCCATCCCGGAGCAAAGATAGGTCGGCGCGTGTTCATAGATCATGGCATGGGCGTTGTCATAGGGGAGACTTCAGAGATAGGCGACGATACCTTGTTGTATAAAGGTGTGGTGCTTGGAGGGACTGCCCTTGAAAAAGGCAAACGTCATCCCACAATAGGCAAGAATGTTGTAATTGGATCCAATGCCTGCGTGCTTGGCCCTGTTACAATAGGCGATGGCGCCAAGATAGGATCCGGATCTGTCGTTGTAAAGGACGTACCGAGCGGAGCCACTGTGGTTGGCATACCAGGCAAGGTTGTTGAAAAAAAGGTCATGAAAAAACTGGAACTGGATTTTGAACACGGGAATCTTCCTGACCCAATAGCGGATGTCGTGAAGATCATGTTAAAGATGCAGCATGAATTAGAACAGAGACTAAAGACCCTGGAGAAAGATCATAATATAAAAACAAAAAGCATATTTCATGACTATGAAGAAAAGGCAACAGAAGAGATGCCAGGCGCTTGATCCTGCCGTTACACCATTCAAATAATATGAATAAAAAGATAATAGTTGTGATGCCGGCCTATAATGCTGAGCTTACCTTAGAAAAGACCTACAGGGATATACCCGCAGGTGTCGTTGATGAAGTTATCTTATGCGATGATTACAGCAAAGATAAGACTGTTGAGGTAGCCGGGAAGCTGGATCTTGCGGTCATGGTCCATGACAGAAATAAAGGTTATGGCGCAAATCAGAAGACTTGCTACAGAGAAGCCCTTCGCAGAGAAGCAGATATTGTTGTGATGCTTCATCCCGACTATCAGTATGATTCAAAAAAGATCCCGGAGTTGATTCAACCCATATTGGATGGCCGTTCAGATGTGGTCCTTGGTTCGAGGATCTTAAGTGGAGGCGCGCTTAAAGGCGGCATGCCGCTATGCAAATATGTCTCTAACAGACTTTCTACTATATACGAGAATAAAGTATTAGGTTTGGAGCTTTCAGAATATCATACGGGTTTCCGCTCATTCAGCCGCAGATTTTTGGAGACTGTAGATTGGAGTAATTATTCAGATGATTTTTTATTTGACGCCCAGATACTGATAGATGCCGCGAGCCTTGGTTTTAAAATAGGAGAGATACCTATTGAGACCCGCTATTTTAAGGAGGCGTCTCAGATAAGCATATCCAGGGGTATAGAGTACGGCATAGGTATATTTCATGAGCTGCAAAAATACAAGAAAAAGAAGTCAAGTAAAATCTAGCCAAGGGTTAGATTTTGCGAAGACCTCGCCACGCTTTTTGGCGGGTCAAGGTGATATAATTTCCTATGGTATCTAGCAACAATACATCCAGAAGTCTTTCAACCTTTCTTATTTTTTTATTATTAGTTTTTTCTCTTATAAAAGTCTGGAATTATGGCCAGCTTACTCCTGGGATTGATTTTTATAAATTTTGGGCAGTAGGTCGCGCCATTAAATCAGAGCAGATTAATATTTATACAGATCAGGCCCGGAGTAAAATGGGCCTTGATTTTTTAGCAAAATCCCACAAAGACCCTGGCCAGGGTAGATTCCGCTGGGCTGCGGAAAACTGCAAGAATATTGCTACGTATTCTTCTCCGTTTTTCTATTCGGTATTTAGCGTAGGCAGCCTCTTGGATTATGAGCGTGATTTCCGGATATATCTTTTATTGCGATTATTCTGCGCTGTTTTTGCTATTGTAGTTTTATGCAGGTTGCTGCGCTATTCAGCTGCGGCATCAATGGCATTTGTGATTATATTCACCGCATGGTTTGAGCCATTTTTATCAGATTTGCGAATCGCGAATGTAAACCAGATCCAGCTTGGCCTGCTAGCCCTGTTTTTATTTATTCAGAGCAGATACAAGTGGAGAATTCGGGATTTTTTAGGTGGATTTATTCTCGGTCTTTCCTTGGCGTTTAAGCCGAGCGTTGTGTTTGTGTTAGTGATGCTAAGCGCTTTTTGGTTGATCAACGGACGGTTTAAAAAGTTTCTTTACCAGTTCGCAGGGATCATAGCTAGCATTATTTGCGCATTGACTGTCTCTGGTATTTTATTCGGCTCTATCCAGCCCTGGTCTGATTGGATCGCCGCAATGCTATCCATACGAGATACCAGTATAGAAGTAGTGGATGGGAATTTTTCTCTATCAATGCTTGTCTATGAATGGTTTGGCGTCAGGATATCCGCTTATTTAACCATATTCTTTTTAATTATTGGCATTCTGTTTATTAGACTGAACAAAATCAATAAGGCTGACCCTGAAAAGGATTTTCTTGCAGAGACGCTCATGGTAGGCATGGGGTGCGTGATATATCTACTTTCAGGAAAGCTAGTCTGGCTCCATTACTTGATATTGACTATCCCAATGATACTCTTTGTCCTGCGGCCAGTAACACAGGGGACGTTCTATCGTAGAGCATTCGGTGTTGCGGCGATTATCACGATAGGATTAATTCCCATACAGCTTCTTTTTGGAATCAAAAACCCACAGTTTCTTGCAATATCAGCTTCCGCAGGAACACTAATTTTATTCAGTCTGGGATTACGAGAGCTAAAAGCAATAAAGTCGACGACATAGGATAAAACTGCAATACTTTAAGTGTTGTGTAACACTTTTACATCACTTAGATCAAGAGGTCTTGGGAGTAAGAGGCATATAAGCTAAAAGGAAGACCTGTTTGCTCAGCTGAAAATTTCCCCCTTGCGGGGTCGCCTTTTATTCCGCATTTTGGCGGGCCCCGTTCCAAATTCTTGAGTATAATCGAATAATTGATCAGAATTACACGCGATCAGTTACAGATGATAAATTGATTATCGGTTAGAATTTGGAACGGGGCGGGACCGAAAAAACTTCACCCACACCATAGGTGTGGGTGTCGAACAGTTTTCGGTCTTTTTGCCTCATATAATGTGGCAGAATAAACCGCCAAAATACTCCATCAAAGGCTAAATTTTCAATTCGCTCACAGGTCTTCCTTTTAGCTCAATACTACAAGTGTCGCAACTGACGGGATAGCTACGACACTTGTTGACCCATATATTGAGTGTGTGGTGGGGTCAGGATAATCTTTGTTTTGCACAAAATTTGAAACTTAGGAGGATTTGGGGTATACTTAAAAGGAAAAGGAAGATTATGGAGAAGAGGTCAGTAGGTCTTACATTATTCGGTATTTTTACAATATTATCAGGCGTAAATAGCATGCTTACAGGAGTCCTCACAGGAGTTGTTGCAGAACTTACTTTTATGAGCTATATTGGCATAGCAGTAGGCATTGTATTTGTTATAATGGGAGTAGCTATCTTAAAACTTAAAAAGTGGGCTTGGTTTTTAAGTATGTTTTTTGCAATGTCTTCCCTTGTTGTTGGTATAGGAGGATTAATGGTAAGTCCCAATAAAAGTTTAATGGTTGTAGGAAGCTTAATCCCTGGTTTAATTATTTATTATCTCACTCGCCCCAAGGTAAAAAACCAATTTAGGTAGCACTGACAGCCCCCTAAATCCCTTCCCAAACCCCCATTTATATGATATAATTACTTACATAGCAGCTGTATAGCCTTAATAGTTAATAGAAGGACAGGGGCTATTTTTATGGGTGGATTATGATGAGGATTGGAAAAGGCCAGAATTTATGCTGGGGATGAAAATAAATGTGGAAGAAAATGAGTAAATTACTAACTCTATTAAATAAGTCAATGAAATATGTTATTCTGTCATTCTTTATGTTCTCATGTTTGTCTTATGCATACCCGAATGCTTTGCCAGAAGATTTGCGCGTTCCATTGCTTACGCCACAAGAAAGATTAAAAGAACTTCAAGGATTCTTTATTACTATCGAGTACCTTGAGGTTTTTGACGAACTTACAGATTCTGATATATTAAAACTAGGTAAGTTTTCTGAATCAGAAAAATATGAAAAAAAACTCATAGACTTATATATTGAGTTATGCGGTGAAGATGTAAAGGCTTTTTTAGTTGATTTGAGCCATCTCACTCGTAAACAATTAGAAAAGTTATTTTATGCGTCATTCAAAAAGAGGCTATTAAAAAAGTGGGGTGTAAAAATTCCACAAGCCGTTTTTAAAAAATATGGAAATGAGCCACTTTTCATTAAAGTTCAGCGCTTATTAAGGTCGAAGCTTGTAATAACTGGGAATACTTTCTTTGACTGTATAAATTTTACTTGTAAAGAATATTGGATTAAACCTTGCGCTGATGAGCTAATGGCCGAGTACACTAAAGAAGTGAATAGCTTTTTGAATGTTTTATTAAAGGAATTTTCTTATAAAGAACTAGAGAAATTAAATACACCTTTGATTTATCTTCAATGTGAATTCTTAAAAAAAAGGAATATAGAGATTCCGTCTATTCTTGAAGATAAATTAAACATAGAGAGCCCTTTAAAGATAGAGATACTTTTAAGAGAGGAATTTGTATCTTTATTGCCCGATTACGAACTCTATGATGCTTTATATACAGCTGCGATAAAAAAAGCCTGCAAGATAGCATTAACAACAATGCAAAACATAAGTATAACATTAGAAAATATAAAGACAGGCCAAAATTTTCTCTAACCCCCAGTCACAATTTCCCAGTCTATTGCCTAACTCATCCAATACCGCTATCATAATACCATGTCCAGTAACTACGATGAGCTTGAGAGAGAGTAGGAGAGAGTAGGGACGAGAGAGTAGGGACGTCCCATTAGAGAGAGTAGAGAGAGAGTAGGGACGTCCCATTTGGGGACACCCTACCGGGTGGTGTGCATAAAATAATTTATTTTTTTGAAAGAATTTACCCCTCTTTATGTGTCTATATATTAAAGGGGGTGGATTTATGCCTAGGATAAAGAGGTTAGTAAGTGATGGTTCAGTGCTTCATATTGTGCAAAGAGGCAACAATAAACAGGCGGTTTTCAGGGACGAAGAGGATTTCAAGAAATTCCTCAGTATAATACGTAAATATATAGCCAAGTTTAAAGTTGAGATCTACCATTATTGCCTCATGAGAAACCACATACATATTTTAATGAAGATATTTGAAAAGAAGACCCTGGCAAAGATAATGCAAGGAATGCTCCAGTCTTATCACTTTTACTATAAGCGTAAGTACGGCTACATAGGCTATTTATACCAAGGTAGATACAGAAGCGAATTGATTACAGATGACAGCTATCTGTCGGAATGCGGCCGTTATATCGAAAGAAATCCTGTAAGGGCCAGGATGGTAAAAAACCCCGATGAATACAAATATTCAAGCTGTAAACATTACATTTCTGGCCATAAGGATGGTGTAATAACAGAAAACCCGCTTTACGAAAGCTTTGGCAAAACTATAAAAACCAGGCGATCTGTTTACAAAGAATATGTTTCTATGTCCAGGCCATACGAGCAGATACTTGATAAGCAGTTTGGTATTTGTGTGTGAGTAGGGTGTCCCCAAATGGGACGTCCCCGTTTCGTTCGTTTCGTTGGTCCCCGTTTCGTTGGGAAGGAAGCCGGGGACGGTTCTCGCGGCAATAAAAAACATAAAAACATAAAAATATTTGACAAAACAGACGCATTGTGGTAAGCTTCTCTGGTGTTTAATTTTTATTTTTTGCCTTGTTTGAATGCATCATAACAAGGTGTACGGAAGGAGGGTAGTAAAGTGTCAAAAGGGAAAGTGAAATGGTTTGATAATAAAAAAGGTTACGGCTTCATTACTCCTGAAGATGGCAAGGATGTATTTGTGCATCATACAGCCATACAGGGTGACGGCTATAAGACCTTAGCAGAAGGCCAGGATGTAGAATTTGATATTGTTCAGGGACCAAAGGGAGAACAGGCGGCTAACGTAAAGCCATTAGCTTAATTTTAGATAGCTGACTTTGCCCCCACCGTTTTGCGGTGGGGGCATTTTTTTTAGGACATAATATGGGCGAGTTTATACGCGTATGGAAAGAATTTGATATAAGGGATGTTTCTGAGCATCTTCTTGTGGTGGGAGATCTTACAGGTGATTGCTCTAAGTGCCGGGAGCTAGGTATAGACTATTCAAAGGCAAGCTCTTGCCCGAAATGCAATACCCAGTTTAAATACATTGCCTCAAGGACAAGAGAGACGAAAAGAATAAAACACAAGAGGTCAGACCTGATTTTTATAGATTTCGAAGATTACAAAAGGGCATCAGGAAAGTTAAGGGCAAGGGATCTATTGAGCTGATCTTGCACCTAGCCAACCTCGTAGGTTAACCTACGAGGTTAACCTACGAGGTTGCAACAGGGGTGAATAGATTAAATATAACTTTTATTTTAATCCTACTTTTCGCCGCAGTGTTATCATATTCGAATTCTCTGCACAATCAATTCATATGGGATGATGAGGATTGGATAGTAAGGAACGCGACGGTTAAGGATTGGCATAGATGGCCAGCGCTGTTTACCCAGAACAGTATCCAGGGCGCAAGAAAAGGCAGCAATTTTTACAGGCCCCTCCAGGCAATAAGTCATGGAATAGATTGCCTGATATGGGGATATAAATTGCCTGGTCATCACGCGAGCAATATATTTTTTCACGCAATAGCGGCAATCCTTTTATTTCTGCTGCTCAAAAATCTCTTTTCTCAAGGCATGGCCTTTCTCAGCGCGTTGTTCTTTGCGATACACCCTGTTCAAACAGAGGCAGTTACTTATATATCCGGCAGGGCAGATCCCATGGCAGTCTTATTTATCCTGCTTAGTATTTTGTTGTTTGAGAAGAATATTCTTTTGTCATGCCTTGCGTTTTTATTAGCTATTTTCTCCAAAGAATCAGCTTTAGTGACCCCGGTTCTAATTTTGCTTTATATTATTTTTAGAGATAGAGATGTTAAGCGCGAATTAAAGTATCTGCTTCCTTTTATTGCTATAATTATTGTATACGGCGCGTTAAGGCTTACGGTTTTAGATTTTTCCCACACTATACCGGAAAACGCGCCAAAGGCGTTTTTTTACGTCCCATTTTATGTAAGGCTGTGCACGTTTTTAAAGACATTGCCTGTGTATTTCGGAATACTTTTATGGCCGTTTGGTCTGCACATGGAAAGGGATATAGCCTTATCGTATTCTATTTTTGAGCCAAGGACTTTCCTGGGGCTTTTCATTTTTCTAGCTGTCTTTCTGGGAGGTTTTGCGCGCAGAAAAAGGTATAAATTCTTGTTGTTTTCAACGAGCTGGTTTTTTATCTCGATATTTCCGAATTCAAACATTATCCCCATAAATGCTTTGATTTACGAACATTGGCTCTACCTGCCATCAATAGGATTTTTTGTAGCAGTTGCTTGGGGCATAGATAAGTTGTTAACTAAGGACAAAGCCTTTAAGTTTCTGGCGTTTCTGCTGATAGCGTTAATTAGCAGTTTTTATATATGGAGGACTTACGAGAGAAACAAGGAATGGCGTGATCCTGTATCTTTTTACGAGAGCACGATAAGGCATAAGCCTGATTCCGCAAGACTCCACAACAATCTTGCCATGGCATATGCGGATGAAGGAAGACAGGAAGACGCTATCAGGGAATATAAAAAGGCAATAGAGTTCGGGGATTATTATGCACAACCACACTACAATCTTTCAAATATATATATTGGCAAAGGCGATTACCATACCGCGATAAAGGAGCTTAAAAGGAGCATAGAGATAGATAATAATTTTCTGTACTCGCATGAGACATTAGCCCTTATCTATTTTAATCAAAACAGGCTCGATCTTGCAAAAAAAGAGGCGGTCTTTGTGCTTGAAAGAGAGCCGCAGAATAAAATAGCTCAGAAGGTTTTAGATAAGATTTCAGATAAATCGGTATCTGATTATGGCCCACAAGACGTTCAGTGAGTGAATAGGGTGGAATTTTTTACCTTCTTTAAATGTTCTTGCCTTATAAGGGATAGGCACTTCTTTGATTTTAAATCTTCCCTTGGCCATCCTGGCTGTAAATTCCGCTGAGTCAGCGCCAAAACCCTTACTCGTAAATTTTACTCCCTTAACTGTATGAGATTTGAAGACCTTGAAGCATGTCATTGCGTCTGTGACGCGCGTGCCGTATAAGAAATTGGTAAGCATGGTTCCAAAGCGATTTGCCAAAAAATATGCCAGTTTCATGTTTTTCGGACGCTTCCCATGCAGAAATCTCGAACCATATACAACCTCGGCATTCTGCTCAAAGAATGGCTTTAGAAGATCAGGGTAGGAGTGCGGACTGTATTCCAGGTCCGCGTCCTGAATTAACAGGATATCTCCTGTTGCATGCACAATGCCTGTGGACAGCGCTGCTCCTTTGCCTTGGTTTTTTACGTGATGAATTACTCTTATGCCAGGCATTATAGCCTGCGCCTTTTCAACGGTCTTGTCAGTCGACCCATCATCTATAAGGATAACTTCTTTTTCAACCGATATCTTGACGGATTTTATGTCCTCTAAGACCTTCTGAATGAATCTCTCTTCATTGTATGCCGGGATTAAAATAGAAAGTTTCATGCATTGAGTATAACCTACTTTTACCCATTTTGCAACTTATAACCCCGGTTTATAACCCCGGTTTGGCAGGTGGGCTGGAGCCTTTGGCACTGGAGAGATTTTGCCGTCTGCTACGGTTTACAGCGAGTTTCTTGGACTCGCTATCGCCTGGATTTCTTGGCCCGAAACTCGCTGTAAATCCTTGCGGACTTTTGCCAAAATCTTCCTAATGTGCCTGCGCCCCCAGCCCACCTGCCTTAGTTAACTTTGCGTTTAAGGCCTTGTTTTAAGTGTAAAGTTATTTTGCTGTTTTAAGCTAAAAGTAGACCTGAGAGCGTCCGCCGTGGCGGATAGTCTTTTATTTTGTGTTTTGGTGGTTTATTCTGTCACATTTTATGAGGCAAAAAGGGCGAAAACTGTTCGACCCCGACACCTATGGTGTCGGGTAAGTTTTTTCGCCCCCACTAAAATACAAAATAAAAGACGACCCCGCAAGGGGTAAATTTTCAGCTGAGTGACAGGTCTGCTTTTAGCTTAAAACAGCCATGCGATTATTTAAATAGTCTAATAATATATTTGCACCTATATTGCTTATATAGTAGAATAAGCAATATGATTAAGCGGTTGTGGGAAAGAGGATGGATACCAGCTCTTATTATAATCGGGGCTGGTTTTTATTTGTTTAGCGTATCCTGGCTCAAGTGGGGGAGCCTGCTGATAGATACTGGCAGGGGATTTTATGTTCCATTGAGCATCCTTTCCGGAAAACTGCCATACAGGGATATATTTTATGACTTTGGTCCTTTTTCGCCATACCTGAATAGTCTTTTATGCATGATCTTTGGCGTTCATATACGCAGTTTCATAATAAGCGGTACGCTTACCGCTATTCTGATGTGCGTACTTCTATACAAGACATCCCGCATATTTTTAAACGCGCTTTTTTCAACGTTATGCGTTCTTACTTTTCTTTTTGTATTTGCGTTCAGTCAACACTATGAGGCAGGTATCTTCAATTACATTATCCCTTATAGCTATGCCTCGATCCATGCTATCACGCTGGCATTTTTAGCTTTATTTTTCTACTATCGCAGCCGCGCGCACCTTTCAGGTTTATTTATAGCTCTTTTGCTGATCACCAGAGTGGAGATAGGTATCGTGCTTATGGCTTCAATATTTATCGGTATAATCCTTGATAGCCAGAAGCAGGACAGACTTAAGAATATAGCGAATTATTGTCTTTTTCCGGCCCTCGCCGCAGCTGGTATCTACGGGTTCTTTGCTATGATCACAAGCAGCGCCATAGCAAGCAGGGAATCGCTTTTAGTAAACCTGGATATAAAAGGTCCTCTCACAGGGTATACCCTTGGCACTATTGATTTCTGGAAAAATATCGCGACCATACTAAAGACAAGTTTGTATTATGTGGGCATGAGCGCTGTATTTTTTATTGCGGGCCGGATGCTCTCTTGGATAAAAAAGATCTCAACCATAAAGAGAGCCATTGCCGGTATTGTCGTAACATCTCTTGTTGCCGCTTTCGTTGTTTTGTTTCAAAGGGGATTCTTTTATTATAACGCGCAATATCGATGCGTGCCTATTGTCTGCGTTTTAGTATTTATTGTCAGCTGGCGAAGATATTTGGCAAAGAAAGACAAGAGAGACCTGTTTTTATCGGTTTTTTCTATTTTTTCACTTCTTTTGTTAGCGCGTATGTTTTTTAATGTCAGGGCAGAACATAGCGGTTTTTATCTGCTTGTGCCAGGCATGGTATGCTATTATATCTTTTTTTTGAGAATGGTCCCGCGCGTATCACAGAGGAAAGATGTGCGCGCTTTTTATAGATTTGCTTTTACGGTCCTGTCAATCTCATTTATTATGGCCCATGTACCTATATCGCTTTATATGTACAAGAATCGCACAATGAAGATATCTGCTCCAAGGGGCACGATGTTAGTGCGGCCTGGTTATTACAGGTATAAGCAATTAGTAGAGTACCTGCGTAAAAATACTGATCCATCTGATTCTCTTGTAGTGTTTCCGGAGGGACTGACTCTGAATTTTCTCTCTGAGAGAGAGAACCCATTGTACCAGTATGCATTTTTGCCGCTTTGGTTTTCATTAAAACCCGATTCCGAGAAAAACTTAATTAAGGAAATAAATGATAAAGGCGTAAAGTATGTTGTTATCTTGAGGCGCTTGACGTCAGAATACGGGGCTGCGAGGTTTGGCATGGATTACGCGCAGGGTATTATGCGCTATTTAGCGGATCATTATGTGATTGAGAAGCAATTTGGACCATGGCCTTTTACTTCCAATGAATTCAGTCTTGTGCTTTTAAGAAGGACAGAGAAAGACACTAATGGACAAGATTAAAAAAATACTTCTGGTGGTTCCTCCCGGGACATCGCATGTTCAACCGGACGGGACAAAGCAGTGCAAAGAGTGTCCTCCGCCTTTAGGGCTGGCATATCTTGCCTCAGAGCTAAAAGCTTCAGGTCAATATGATGTAAGGGTATACGATATGGTCGTTGAAGGCTTTTGGAAGGAATCCGTTGTTTCGAAGGATACTGTGCTTTACGGTTCTTCTTTTGAACAATACCTGGAGCTCCTAGAGGAATATAAGCCGGATTTAGTGGGAATACAGTGTATGCTATCCAGTCGCTCTCATTCTGCGCTAGAGCTTTGCAGAATAACCAAAGGGTTTAACAACGAGATCGTCACAGTTTTAGGCGGACATCATGCTGCCGCGCTTCCCGAACACGTACTACAAAAAGATACGGATTTTGTTGTATTAGGAGAAGCTGACCATAGTTTTCCGGAATTAGTTAACTGCCTAAATAAAGGCGGTAATATTTTCGAAATCAATGGGATTGCGTATAGACAGGATAAAAAACTTATCGCGCAAGAGCGCCGTGATTTCATAAAGGACTTGGATGACCTGCCTTTTCCGGCATGGGATATTGTAGGTCTTGAAAAATACTGGACAGGTGTTATAGCTTACAACAACCCGCCTAAAAAGAAAAAATATGGAGTTATGAATACTTCTCGAGGATGTCCTCATAGCTGTCATTATTGCGCTGTCCCCTGTCATACAGGCGAAGGAAATTATAGAGAAAGGGATCTAAGTAAAGTGTTTGATGAAATAAGGTGGCTGGTGGATGTCTATGGCGTTGAGGAGATACAGTTTACGGATGACAACTTTTTTGTGAATAAGCGCAGAATAAAAGAGCTTTGCAGGTTCTTGATAGCTAATTTTCCTGACATGTATTT
>JBHPHU010000010.1:0-41288 GCA_042571405.1 Candidatus Omnitrophota bacterium
AGATTTTAAAATCCGCAGGAGATATTGATCCAAACACAGGACTTGCCAATAATCATATTTTTGATGTACATGTTG
Organism: Candidatus Omnitrophota bacterium; assembly: GCA_042571405.1. Taxonomy (GTDB): domain Bacteria; phylum Omnitrophota; class Gorgyraeia; order Gorgyraeales; family Gorgyraeaceae; genus Gorgyraea. The sequence continues at coordinate 76 of JBHPHU010000010.1, forward strand.
AAAAGATACCTTATTTTATCCGTTCTATATCCGATGAATTTGCTCCTGATTATAGATTATATTTTATTACATACTCTGGAGCCGCCACAAATATTACAAAGCCCGACCTTACCAACCTGTAAAACCCACACTTTATTGCTATTGACCCCATAATATATATTTGATATAGTGTCAACTATGAAAGACTTATCCATTTCCGCAAGATATGTTAAGGGCGTGGGGCCTTCCAAGCTTAAGCTTCTCAACCGGTTAGGCATAGAGACCATAGAAGATCTCATTTATTGCCTTCCTCGAAGATATGAGGATAGGAGCAAGATTAAAAAGATCTCTGAGGCGAAGTCTGGCAAGTTTGAGACTATAAAAGTCAAGGTGCTTGCATTTGGGGATCGCACTACAAGAAGGGGCTTGAATATATTTAAGATGGCAGTGGGAGATTCTACAGGGGCGCTTCATGCAACATGGTTTAACCAGCCATACATGAAAGACAGGTTTGAGGTGGGACAGGAGCTTATATTGCACGGAAAGGTGGAAAAACCGCAGATCAATAATCCCGAATATGAGATACTAAAAGGCACGAAAGAGGATTCTATCCACATGGGAAGGATCGTGCCGATATATCCTCTTACCGGGAGTTTGAATCAGCGCTGGTTCAGAGATGTATTGAAATTTACAGTGGATGAGTATGGTGGCAATGCAATAGACATGTTACCGTATGATGTGAGAAGGCGTAATGATTTAATGCTTCTCAAAGGAGCATTGGAAAATGCGCATTTTCCTGTGAGCGAGATCGTGCTAAAAAAGGCAAAGAAGAGACTTGTGTTTGACGAGTTTTTGTTACTGCAGGCAGGCATTGCCATGAAACGCGCGAGCGTTAAAATAGATCTGGCAGGCTGCGCGCATAAACTTGACGGGGATTTGATAGGGAAATTTAAGGAGTGCCTTCCGTTTGAATTTACAAAAAGTCAGGCAAAGGTTATCGGGGAAATAGAAGAAGACATGAAAAACCCAAAGCCCATGAATAGGCTCTTGCAGGGTGATGTGGGCAGTGGGAAGACAATAGTTGCCTTATGCGCGCTTATCCTCACAGTGCAGAATGGTTATCAGGGCGCATTAATGGTGCCTACTGAAATTCTCGCAGGACAGCATTATAAAAACATAAGCTCTCTTTTAAGAGGTCTTGGAGTAAAGATGGTGCTTTTATCAGGCGATCTTAAGACTGAAGAACGCGACAGGCGAAAGCATATGATAGAGACCGGCGAGGTGGACATCATTATTGGCACGCATGCGCTTATTCAGCAGGGCGTGCGATTCAAAAGACTAGGCTTGGCAGTAATAGACGAGCAGCATAAGTTCGGTGTTTCACAGCGCGCGCTTTTAAAATCAAAATCCGTGAATCCTGATATCCTTGTTATGACAGCTACTCCTATACCAAGGACGCTTAGCCTGACAGTGTATGGCGATCTGGATGTTTCGATCATAGATGAATTGCCTCCTGGTCGAGGAGAGACAAAGACTTTGTATTTTGAAGAAAAAAACAGAGAACGTTCATACAAAATTGCCGAGGAACAGGCAGCGCTTGGCCGGCAGGTTTACGTAGTTTATCCTATAATCGAGGAATCTAAAACATTGGATCTGCGGGCAGCAAAAAAGATGCACGCACAATTAAGCGAGCGTTTTTCCAAATTAAGCGTAGGGCTTTTACATGGAAGAATGAAATCAGTCGATAAAGAAAAGATCATGAATGATTTTAGAGATAAAAGAATAGACATACTGGTTTCTACCATAGTCATAGAGGTGGGCGTGGATATTCCAAATGCATCCACTATGATCATAGAACATGCCGAAAGGTTTGGGCTTAGCCAGCTTCATCAATTAAGAGGCAGGATTGGCCGCGGCAAGTATATTTCTTATTGCATCCTGGTTTCAGATCCGAAGAATGATGACGCAAAGAGCCGCATAAAAGTGATGCTCGAGACGCAGGATGGTTTTAAAATAGCAGAAAAGGACCTGGAAATAAGAGGACCAGGAGAATTTTTTGGCACGAGACAACACGGTCTACCAGAGCTTAAGATAGGCAATATCATAAGAGATAGAGATATCTTAGAGCTGGCCAGAAAAGAGGCATTTGAGATAATCAAAAAGGATAGATTTTTGCGCAGACCAGAGAATAGATATATACGTGTAAACTTGAAGAAGAAATTTGAGATGAAGGATCTGGAGTTGGCAAGCGTAGGGTAGCAGAGTAGAGGAGGCGAAACCTCCGCTACTCTTGGCGGAGGTTTCCCCTCCTCTAGGCAAGAGGCAAGTATGCGTATAATTGCAGGCAAATTTAAAGGCAGACTCATTGAAATGCCAAAAGGTATAAGGCCTACGTCAGACAAGGTGCGCGAGGCTCTTTTTGAAATACTTAAGGCTGATATAGGAGGAGCTGCTTTTCTTGATCTTTATTGCGGGAGTGGCGCAATAGGGATCGAGGCGCTTTCACGAGGCGCAAAGAGTGTCACATTTGTTGATAATAATTTTAAATGCATAAGAGTGCTGAAGAGGAACCTCATGTTGGCGGAGGTTTCGCCTCCACCAAGTATATGTCTTAAAGATGTCTTAAAGGGTATCAAGGAAATTAAAGGTTCTTTTGATATCATTTTTCTTGACCCACCCTACTATAAAGACATAGCCAAAAAGACCTTGATAGCGCTATCGGATTGTGATATACTGCCTCGCAATGTGCTTGTAATAGTAGAGGCGCATAAGAAGGATATTTTGCCTGAAGAGACTGGAACTTTAAAGAAAATACGCACCTGCAAGTACGGTGACACAAAACTGGAGTTCTATAAGAAATGAAAAAGATTGTTGTGTATCCCGGCAGTTTTGATCCTATGACCTATGGCCATCTGGACATCATAAAAAGGGCGCTGAAGATATCAGACAAGGTGGTTGTGGCAGTAGCGCATAACTCTGAGAAGATGCCGCTTTTTGATGTAGGCGAAAGGGTCGATCTTTTAAAGAGGGCAGTCAAGGGGTTTAAGAGAGTGGAAGTGGATGATTTTGACGGCTTGGTCGTAGACTATGTCAAAGAAAAGAAGGCATCGGTTGTGATCAGAGGACTTCGTATGATTTCGGATTTTGAATATGAATTCCAGATGGCGCTAACCAATAGAAAGCTTGCAGGTGATATCGAGACCATTTTTATGATGCCTTCAGAGTCTTATTCGTATTTATCAAGCAAATTAATAAAAGAGGCAGCAGCTCTTGGAGCAAGTCTAAAAGGTTTTGTCCCTCCTTTTATAGAAAAAGCAATCAAAGAGAAGTTAGGATAGGTGCGCATGGGTTTTGTAGAAAAGATATACAAACAAGCCAAAAAAGTAAAAAAACGCATACTACTGCCTGAGGGCAAGGAACCTCGTGTCTTAAAGGCAGTTGATTTTATATTGAAGCATGATATATGCGTTCCTGTGCTTATCGCAGGCCCGGACGATTATGAAAATCTAGATAAGTATGTATCGCTTTATTGTGAGATCCGGAAACATAAAAATATAAAAGAAGATGACGCGCGGAGATTGATTTTAGAAAACCCTGTTTTTTATTCTGCGCTTAGCGTGGCCGCGGGAGACGCGGATGGTTTTGTGGCTGGCGCATCCACTACTACGCGCGACGTTGCAAGAGCAGCTATTCATTGCATAGGGCCCGCACAAGGCACAAAGACGATATCGAGCTCAAGCATTATCATTCTTTCTGATAAGACCCTTGGATCTAACGGGGTCCTTGTATATGCGGACGCAGGTATTATACCTGATCCTACTGCTGAACAATTATGCGATATCGCTATTGCCTCTGCTAAGATGGCGCGCGCACTGCTGGATGATGAGCCAAGGGTGGCAATGCTTAGTTACTCTACAAAAGGAAGTGGCGGTTTTGGAAAGAGCCCGGATAAAGTTCGCCAGGCAATGAAACTTATAACACAGAGAGAGCCGGACCTGCTTATAGACGGAGAAATACAGATTGATTGCGCTGTGGTGCCTGAAGTGGCTAAGAGAAAAGACCCTGACAGTAAAATAAAAGGCAAAGCAAATGTCTTTATCTTCCCGAATCTGGACGCGGGGAATATAGCTTATAAATTAACAGAGAGACTTGCAAAGGCGCATGTGATCGGGCCTTTATTGCAAGGACTTAAAAAACCCGCGAGTGATTTATCCAGGGGTTGCAATGCACAGGATATCGTTGATGCGGTGGCAGTAACAGCATTGAGAGCGCAGGGATGAAGATACTAGTATTAAATAGCGGAAGTTCGTCTATAAAATACAAGCTTTTTGATATAGCAAAAGATAAAGAAACACTTTTAGATAAAGGGACAACAGAGAGAGTTTCTGATCATAAGGAAGCGCTTAATTCTATATTGAAAAAGATAGGTTCGAAGATAGAGGCCTGTGGCCACAGGGTTGTACATGGCGGCGATAGATTTAAAACGGCAGTGTTAATCGACAAAACTGTAATGGAGGCAATAGAGCATTTTAGCGAGTTGGCGCCTCTTCATAATCCGCCGGCGCTTCTGACAATAAATGAATCAAAGAAGCTTCTTCCTGGTGTACCGCATGTAGCGGTTTTTGATACGGCCTTTTTCCAGACAATGCCGGAACGCGCATATCTATATGCTATACCATATGCGCTCTATGAGAAGCACAAGATCCGAAAATATGGTTTTCATGGTACATCTCACAGATATGTGGCAGGTCAGGCCGCGAGGATTTTGAAAAAGTCCATTGATAAGCTAAAAATCATAACCTGTCATTTGGGGAATGGATGCAGTATAGCTGCAGTTCGCCAGGGAAAGGCAATTGATACGAGCATGGGATTTACGCCTTTAGAAGGTCTTGTCATGGGTACGCGTTCAGGCGACCTGGATCCAGCGATAGTCCCCTACATTATGAAAAAAGAAAGCATGTCCGTAGATAGCGCCGTGGAGTTATTAAATAAAAAAAGCGGGCTTTTAGGCGTCTCTGGAATAAGCAATGATATGCGCGAGATAGTGAAAGAGGCTGACTCGGGCAAGAAAAGGGCAAAAGTCGCGTTGGAGATGTTTTTATATAGGATTAAAAAATACATAGGCGCTTATATAGCTGTAATGGGCGGCGTGGATGCAGTGGTTTTTACAGGTGGCATTGGCGAGAATCACCCAAAGCTAGTGAAGGAAGCATGCAAGGGAATTGTCTCGCCAAAGGTCAAGAGCTTATCTATTCCAACAGACGAAGAATTGATGATCGCTAGAGATACGTATGAAAATATATGTAGATAAAATATTGCCAGAGGGATTAAATCTCGCTGAGAAAATAGATCCGGGTAATATTTCGTCGGATTTGATAAAGCAGGGCACGGCTTTTTTTGATCCGATAGATGTGAGGGCGAATGTTACAAAGACAGGGATGGAGGTCTTTGTTGATGTCTCCCTGGAGTCACCGGTTGAGTATACGTGCAGTCGCTGTCTTGCCAAGATCAAGGATATTTTTAAGAAAAGTTTTAGCGTCAATTATGAAGTTAATTCCGGAGATATTCTGGACATAGACGAGGACATAAGACAGGAAATAATGCTGGATAATCCGATAAAGATTGTTTGCAAGCCCGATTGCAAAGGGCTGTGCCCAAATTGCGGTCAGAATTTTAATATAGGGGAATGTGATTGTAAAAAATAACATTAGGGGAGGTTGACAAATGGCTTTACCAAAACGAAGACATTCGAGTTCAAGACAAGCTAAACGCAGAGGCGCGCAGAAGATTCACGTGTCGAGCGTATCAGTGTGTCCGGATTGCAAGGCGCCAAAACTGCCACATAGGGTGTGTCCTGCCTGTGGGGTTTACAAAGGCAGGCAAGTCGTGCAGATAAAGAAGAAAGAAAAAGAAGAGAAGAAGTAAAAAGAGCTGTCAGCTGCTGAAGGCTGATGACTGAAAGCCGAAGGCTTCTTTGACGAGGTATACATGATTAAAATAGCCTTAGATGTAATGGGGTCGGATAATGCGCCAGCTGTTGATATTGAAGGCGCTGTGCTGGCAGCCCGCGAATATGGCCATGAGATAATTCTAGTGGGCCAAAAAGACCGCATTGAAAAGGAACTTAAAAATCACAAGCCTCTTCCCAAGAATATCTCTATAGAGCATGCCTCAGAGGTTATAGGCATGCATGAGCAGCCCGTCCTTAGCGTTAGAAGGAAAAAGGATTCCTCCATAGTAACTCTTGCAAATCTCGCAAAAGAAAAAAAAGTGGATGCTATTGTCAGCGCAGGCAATACAGGCGCAATGGTGTGTGCTGCCACGCTTAAATGCAGACTTCTGCCTGGCATAGAAAGGGCAGGCATAGGTATTGTCATGCCTACCTTAAAGGATACGGCCTTGATGATAGATGTAGGAGCAAACATAGATGCTAAACCCAAGCATCTTCTGCAGTATGCGATAATGGGAAGCGCCTATTCAGAGTGTATATTAAATAAAAAATCCCCAAAAGTAGGGCTTTTGAATATCGGAGAGGAAGAATCAAAGGGTACGGGCTTTTTGAAGGAAGCATATGGACTTTTAGAGCTCTCGGGCCTTAATTTTATAGGCAATATTGAAGGCAGGGATCTTTTTATGGGAGAGTGTGATGTTATAGTGTGCGATGGTCTGGTAGGGAATGTCGCGCTAAAGGTTTCAGAGAGCACTGCACACGCCCTTACAGAGATGCTTAAGCAATATTTGAACAGTAGTTTTATCACAAGACTTTCTGCTATATTAGGCAGGAATGCTTTTCGTTTATATAAGAAAAAGATGGATTCTGCCGAGTATGGCGGCGCGCCGCTTTTAGGTATAAACGGAATCTCTATAATATGTCACGGTTCTTCAAGCGCCAAGGCTATAAAGAATGCCATCAGAGTGGCGGGAGAAGAATTTAATAAGAATGTAAATCAACATATAGTTGAGAAGATTTCATAGAGAGGAGACGCAATGCAAGAAGCTGGGATACTGGGGTTAGGTTATTATCTACCTCCGAAGAAATTGACGAACAAGGACCTCGAGAAAATGGTGGATACGTCGGATGAATGGATAGTTACTCGCACAGGTATTAAGGAACGCAGGATTGCGCCTAAAGAATTTGCCGCGAGTGATCTTGGTGTCGAGGCCTCTAAGGTTGCCATTGAGAATGCCGGGTTAAAACCAGAGGACATTGATCTGATTATCACAGCTACAATAACCCCTGATATGGCATTTCCTGCAACGGCCTGTATTATACAGGATAAGATCGGCGCAAAAAATGCCGCGGCCTTTGATATGAATGCGGCCTGTTCTGGCTTTGTCTTTGGCATAGTCATGGCGCAGCAGTTTGTAAATACAGGCATGTATAACCACATACTGGTTGTTGGGACGGAGAAATTGACAAGCATTGTTGACTGGACAGATAGATCTACATGTGTTTTATTCGGGGATGGAGCTGGCGCGTGTGTTATAGGAAAGAGCGAGGATAGGAGGATAGTCTCCAGTTTTCTTGGCGCAGATGGCTCAGGAGGCCATCTTTTAAGTATGCCGGCGGGCGGCTCAAGATTACCTGCCACAAAGAATACAGTTGGAGAGAAGCTGCATTTTCTTAAGATGGAAGGGAATGAGGTCTTTAAGATCGCTGTCAGGATAATGGTAAAAGCCGCTGACAAGGCGATTAAAAAAGTAGGACTTCAGCCCAGCGATATAAATCTGTTTATCCCGCATCAGGCGAATATCAGGATACTTATGGCAGTCGCAAAGAGATTGGGTGTGCACGAAGAAAAGATTTTTTTGAATATAGAGAAATACGGGAACATGTCAGCGGCTTCTACAGCAGTTGCGTTGGCAGAGGTAAGTGAGCAAGGTAAATTAAAGAAGGGTGACAATGCGGTGCTGGTTGCGTTTGGCGGAGGTCTTACTTATGGGGCGGTTGTTATAAAGTGGTAATAATGTATGTTAAATTCGAAACTCGAAATCCGAAATTCGAAACAAATTCAAAATTAGAAATCTTAAATCTTAAACACCGTGTTTAGAATTTAGGATTTATAATTTGTTTCGGATTTCGATATTCGTATTTCGGATTTTTAAAAGGAATAGAGAATGAGTAAAATAGCTTATTTATTTCCAGGTCAGGGCGCGCAGTACGTTGGCATGGGTAAGGACCTGTATGAAAATTGTCCTGAGGCAAAGGCTGTGTTTGATGAAGCAGGAAAAATTTTGCCGGAAGCAGGCATTAAAAGACTTTGTTTTGAAGGTCCTATCGAGGAATTAATCCAGACAGCTAATAGTCAAGTGTGTATTCTTGTGGCCAGCATAGCAGCGCTTAAGGCTCTAGGCTCTAGACTTAAGGTTCAAGATGGCCTTCAGCCTCGAGCCTCGAGCCTAGAGCCTATTTGCTGCGCAGGGCTAAGTCTTGGAGAGCTTACATCGCTTGTCGCGGCTAAGAGCATCGAATTCTCTGATGCTGTACGATTAGTGAGACGGCGTGGCGAGCTGATGGAAGAAGCGTCAAAGAAAAATCCAGGCAGTATGGCATCTATAATTGGTCTGGCGTTCGAGGATTTAAAAAAAGCTTGCGATGAGACAGGCGCTGAGATAGCGAATTTAAATTGTCCCGGCCAAACAGTCATATCCGGGAAAAAAGAATCCGTGGAACAGGCAATGTCTCTTGCGTTAGAAAAAGGCGCTAAAAAGGTAATAGCCTTAAAGGTGAGTGGAGGATTTCATTCTTCTTTAATGAAAGAGGCAGCGAGTTTTTTTAAAGTAGAATTGGATAAGGTGAAATTTTCAGCTCCTCAAACAGGTGTTGTCAGCAATGTAACTGCTGATTATGAAAAAACCTCTAATCAGATCAAGGAAAATCTTGTTAAACAGCTATTCAGCTCTGTGCGCTGGGAGGAGTCCATAAGAAAGATTATTTCTTCAGAAGGGAACATCGATATATTTTTTGAGATAGGACCAGGCAGGGTCTTAAAAGGTCTCTTGCGCAGAATTGATTCAAATCTAAAGGTATATAATATAGATAAAATAGAGGACGTAAATAAGGTAGCGAGTTTATTATGAAGCGCCGTGTTGTAATAACAGGTTTGGGTGTGATAGCGCCGAATGGCGTAGGTAAGAGGGCGTACTGGGATGCCTTAAAACAGGGGCGTTCCGGCATTCGCCGAATTACGCGTTTTGACCCAAGCCCTTTTCCCTCGCAGTTTGCCGGTGAAGCAGATTTTGACCCTACTAAATTTATTTCCTTTAAACAGCTCAAGAGAATGGACCGCACTTCACACCTAGCTGTTTCAGCGGCAAAGATGGCGGTAGAAGACGCATGTCTTAACATTACAGATGAAGATCCTGAGCGAATAGGTGTTGTTGTTGGTACTGCAATGGCTGGTCATGGCAGGATACTTGAACAGCACGATGTATTTATAAAAAAAGGACCGATGAAGATAGGTACATTTACCGCGATAGCATCTTTTCCTGATGCGCCATCGAGTCAGGTTTCCATAGAATTAGGAATCAATGGCCCGAGTTTTTCTATTGCTACTGCATGTTCCTCTGCTTCAGATGCGATTGGTTACGCCTTTAACGCGATCAGAAATAGAGATCTGGACATAGTCATTATGGGTGGCGCTGATACGCCTATATTTCCACCTATACTTAGCGCATTTTGCGTCTTAAGGGCATTGTCAAAGAGAAATGATGCGCCTGAGAGGGCCTCAAGGCCGTTTGATAAGACAAGGGATGGTTTTGTGCTTGGCGAAGGCGCGGGGATTCTAATATTGGAAGATCTGGAACACGCCTTGAAACGCAATGCCCATATCTATGGCGAGATTGCAGGCTTTGGCATGACATGCGATGCCTATCACATGACAAAGCCAGAGCCTTCAGGTAAACAGGCAATAAGGGCATTGAAGCAGGCGTTGCAAGACGCAAAGGTAAAGCCAGATCAGATACAATATATCAATGCGCATGGCACATCAACTCCATTAAATGACAAAAACGAGACACTTATAATAAAAGAGGTTTTTGGAAATCATGCAAATAAGCTTCCAATAAGTTCGATAAAATCCATGATAGGGCATTTAATAGGCGCCGCTGGAAGCGTAGAATTAATAGGCGCCTTGATGGCCCTCGAAGAAGGCGTTATTCCACCTACGATAAACTATGAAGTACCTGATCCGGAATGTGACCTTGATTGTGTGCCGAATAAAGCAAGAGAGACAAAGGTGGATGCGCTTTTAAAAAATTCGTTTGGATTTGGAGGTAAAAATTCAGCATTGGTAGTGAGGAAATTTGAAAGTTAAGCGAATATTCTTCGAGCGAGGCCGAAGGTCGAGTCGAGAAGTTCTCGACTCGCTTCGCTCACTCGAACAATAATGGGAGATTATTATGTGCGAGTTAATATTAGAAGGTAAGGTAGCGCTTGTAACAGGCGGTGCCAGGGGCATTGGCAGGGAGATTGCGCTCTCTCTTGCAAGAGAAGGAGCAAACATAGCCCTGTGCGACGTGAATCTTGAGGAAGCAGAAAAGACTGCTAAGGAAATCCGCGATTTAGGCAGGGATTGTATTGCTCTGAAGGCAGATGTCACCAGTCTAAAAGATGTGCAGGATATGATGGATAAAATTCTTGACAAACTTAGCAAATTAGATATACTTATAAACAACGCTGGCATAACAAAAGACGGTCTTGTCCTTAGGATGTCTGAACAGGATTGGGATAAGGTCATAGCAGTTAATCTAAAAGGCTGCTTTATCTGTACAAAGGTAGCGTCAAGGGTTATGCTGAAGCAGAGGTTTGGCAAGATAGTTAATCTTGCTTCGATCATTGGTATAATGGGTAACATTGGTCAGGCTAATTATGCAGCTTCTAAAGCAGGTATAATAGGGCTTACGAAAAGCGTGGCAAAAGAGTTGGCACCTCGCGGCGTCTCAGTAAATGCAATAGCGCCCGGATTCATAAAGACAGAGATGACAGCTAAATTGCCAGAAGACATACAGAAGAAGATGCTTTCGTTTATACCGCTTGGACGCTTTGGAGAGCCAAAGGATGTAGCAAATCTCGCGCTATTCCTTTCGAGCGAAAATTCTTCATATATAACTGGCCAGGTGATACAAATAGACGGTGGTATGTTGATGTAATAAAAGGAGGGAAGACCATGGCAGTAGCAGAGAAAGTAAAATCAATAATAGCAGAGCAGCTCGGAGTAAAGCCGGAAGAGGTGGTTCCTGAGGCGTCTTTTATCGATGATCTTGGCGCGGATTCTCTTGATACAGTAGAGCTGGTAATGGCTCTAGAAGAGGAATTTGGCACAGAGATCCCTGACGAGGATGCTGAGAAGATTACCACTGTGGGTGATGCTGTTAAATACATAGAAGAGAAATCAGAAAAGAAACAATAGTTTTGCTTTGATTTGAGATGAACGGGTTAGAGGAGTAAGACTGTATCTATTTCTCTTCTAACCCGTTACTTTTAAGAGGATATTAAAGATGAAACGTAAGATTGTTGTTACAGGATTAGGGGTGATCTCACCTGTAGGCAATAATAAGGAAGATTTTTGGACGTCCCTGGTAAATGGCAAGGGTGGTATTGGTCCACTCACCTCCTTTGATTGCAAGGATTATACCTCGCATATAGCGGGGGAGATAAAGAATTTCGTGCCAGCTTCTTTTGTTTCAAAGAAAGAATTGCGTCGCATGGAGAAATTTGTCCAGTTTGCTGTAACAGCAGCCAAAGAGGCAGTAGATGATTCAGGTCTGGATATACCAAATGAGGATCCGTTTAGGATAGGTGTCTTAGTGGGTTCAGGCATAGGCAGCTTAAGGATAATAGAGGAACAGCATACAGTAATACTTGAAAAAGGACCGTCAAGAGTAACCCCGTTTCTGATACCCATGCTTATCGTGAATATGGCATCAGGTCATATATCAATAATGTTTAAGCTAAAGGGTCCGAACTCTTGCACGACGACTGCTTGCGCTGCAGGCACCCATGCGCTCGGGAATGCATTTAAGATAATCCAGAGAGGCGATGCTGATGTGATGATTGCGGGAGGCACAGAGAGTTGCATTACGCCTCTTGGCGTAGGAGGTTTTTGCGCCTTAAAGGCGCTTTCCACGAGAAATGATGACCCTGGTAGGGCGAGCCGTCCTTTTGATAAAGAGAGGGATGGATTTGTAATGGCAGAAGGCTCTGGCATGGTCGTCTTAGAAGAATACGAGCATGCGAAAAAAAGGAATGCCAAGATATACGCAGAAGTGATTGGTTTTGGTATGAGTGGAGACGGTTATCATATGACAGCGCCTGATCCTACAGCAGAGAGCCCTGCTGAATGCATGAAAAACGCATTAAAGGACGCGGGGATAAAGCCGAAAGATGTTTCCTATATAAATGCGCATGGCACATCTACCAGTTTAAATGATAAAGTAGAAACACTTGCCATAAAAAAGGTTTTTGGCGATAGCGCGAAGAATGTACCTGTTTCCTCAACAAAATCCATGACAGGCCATCTACTAGGCGCGGCAGGAGGAGTTGAATTTGTAGCGTGCTGCCTTGCTATCAGAGATGGAATAATCCCACCTACCATTAACTACGAAAATCCAGACCCATATTGTGACCTTGACTATGTGCCAAACAAGGCGCGTAAGGCAAAAGTCGATATCTGCCTATCCAATTCCCTTGGTTTCGGGGGCCACAACGCAACTATAATAGTTAAAAAGAGTTAGGAAAAATAAAAAATCTACCCATGCCATTGTATTCATAATATATGTGTGGTATACTTATAATATATAAGGGGAATTTTTATTTTCGTTCTATATAAGCACTTTTAAAATCAACTAAAAAAATAACGGAGGTAAACAATGGCGCGATTTATAAGCCCTAAGGCAATCTCTCATACTATGAACTACCCTAGTGGCAAGAAAATTTTATCCTGCCTTGTTGACAACTTTAATTTTATGGTATATACTTAAGTTGTAAACACGTTTCATTGTAGTAATCTTGTGAAGTCAACTTGTTTACAACTTTAAATATTAACATCACAAAAAGTTGTAAACTAATAATCTAAGGGAGATAGATGTGGACGTAAGAAAATTAATTATTGACAGGTTAAATAAAAAAGGTTCAGTAAAGTCTTCAGATATAGTAAAGGCTACAGGGTTTTCGCGAACCTACATCAATAGATTTTTTCAAGAGTTAATGGATAGCGGGATTCTTGTTTTAATAGGCAAGGCAAATAAAGCAAAGTATATACCTGCCACACAAGAAGCAGTAAATAATTCGAAAAGATGTATATTGAGCGTTAATCGCATACTGCATAATGAAAAGATATCCGAGGATATTGTACTTACAGATCTGAAGAAGAAATCAGGGATTTACGTATCTCTGCCTGAGAATGTTTCGCGCATTTTAGATTATGCATTTTTGGAGATGCTAAACAATGCCATTGAGCACTCTCAGTCTAAAATTATAAAAGTGTTTATGCGGAGGGAGAAAAATAATATCCATTTTAATATTATTGATAAAGGCGTAGGTATTTTTAATAATATAATGCAGAAGAGAAGCTTGAAAAGTGAAATTGATGCTATACAAGATCTTCTTAAGGGTAAGCAGTCGACATCTCCGCAGACTCATAGCGGAGAAGGTATCTTTTTTACTTCCAAAGCTGCTGAGATATTCATTATACAGAGTTCACATAAAAAGATAATGTTCAATAATCTCATAGAAGATATTTTTATTAAAGATATCAAGAAAACAGCCGGCACAAAGGTAAGTTTTTCTATAGGTCTTGATTCAAAAAAGCAATTGGATAATATTTTTAAACAATATACAGATGATTCATTCGAATTCAGCAAGACAGAAGTTATTGTTAAACTCTATAAAATGGCAACAGAGTATATTTCCCGTTCACAGGGGCGTAGGATTTTAAGCGGGCTGGATAAATTTAAGACAGTTACATTGGATTTTAAAGATGTTAAGATGATAGGGCAGGGTTTTGCCGATGAGGTCTTTCGCGTATGGAATGCAAAGCATCCTGAAATTAAAATTATTACTTTAAATGCAAATGAAAATATAGAATTCATGATAAAAAGGGCACTTCCCTGATCAAATGTAAGATTTGATCAAATGTAAAATTGTTATAAAATAGTGAAATGTCCGGTTTATTAACAAATGAAATGTCTGTAGACAATTAATCATATAAAGCCCTACCTTTAATATTGTAAAAATCTACCCTTTATGATAAACTCTTGATTAATGAGAAATACCAAAGTTTCTCTCTTGATCATGGTTTCACTTTTATTCTTTCAGGGCCAGAGTGGTTGCCAGGAGAATACTAATCTTGCTAATTCTAGTGAATATGTCTTTGGTGAAATCATAGTAAAGTTCGAATCTGAGGCATTTAATGAAGAAGACGAACTTATTGCCGAATCAGTGAGACTCCTGAATGAGAAAAATGGCTTAGTCTCAATGGAGAGATTGTTTAAGGTAAAACCAACAAAAGCCCTTGCTGATATATATGTACTTAGATTTCCCAAAGAATTAAATATTATAGAACTTGTCGAAGAATATGCGAAAGATCTTTTTGTAATCTATGCTGAGCCGAACTACACAATGCATACGCAGGGGCAGAATTAAATGCCTATTAAAAGAACTATTCTTTTAGGCGAAAAGTTGATCAAGAAAGGCCTGATTTCTCGTCGGGAATTAGATAGAGGCTTGAAAGAGCACGAGAAAACAGGCCTTTTTCTTGGAACTACTCTGGTAAAACTCGGGTTTATCAGCGAAGAAGAACTATATCCTGTTCTTGCCGAGCAGTTGGCTATAAAGTATGTTAAGTTAAAAGAGATCAGCATAGATCCTAAAATTCTTGAGAAAGTCCCAGCCAGATATGCCTGTCATTACAGGCTCATGCCGGTAAAATTTTATAAAGACATTTTGAGCGTTGCAGTATCAGATCCTCTGGATATCAGATCCCTGGATGACCTAAGGCTTCTTTTAGGTTGTGATGTAGTTGGAATGCTGGCAACTGGGTCAGACATAACCGAGGCCATCAGGAAATATTATGGTATTGGCGCGGAGACTATAGAAGAGATTGTGGATACTGGCGAGATGGCCAAAGATATAGAGTTGTCAGAAAAGAAAACAGAAGATATAGAGGACCTGGTAGAGGACGCGTCGATTATAAAATTTGTAAATCAGATCTTAGTGCAGGCAGTTAAGGATAGAGTTACGGATATTCACATTGAACCATACGAGGATGAGCTGAAGGTAAGATATAGGGTGGATGGTGTTTTATACGATATTCCCATCCCGCAGAATATAAAATATTTCCAAGCCGCTATAATTTCCAGGATAAAGATTATGGCGAGCCTGGATATTGCTGAGCGCAGACTCCCGCAGGACGGGAGGATGAAGATTAAGGTGGGCGGGGAAGAGTTAGATTTAAGGATATCGGTACTTCCCACGCAGTTTGGAGAAAGTATGGATATCAGGCTTTTAAGCGGCACCATGCTGTATAGCCTGAAAAACCTTGGGCTTTCTTCTTCCGATCAAAAGATTATGGAAGGCCTTATCAAAAAACCACACGGAATTATATTTGTAACAGGGCCTACTGGCAGTGGGAAGACCACCACGCTTTACGCGTGTTTATCTAAAATAAACAACAAGGACAAGAAGATAATTACCATAGAAGACCCAATAGAATATCAGTTAAAGGGCGTGACGCAGATCCAGATTCACCCTCGCATTGGGCTTAGTTTTGCGGCAGGTTTACGTTCCATGCTTCGTCATGATCCGGATATCATGATGGTGGGTGAGGTAAGGGATTTTGAGACAGCAGAGATAACGATCCGTGTTGCATTGACAGGACACCTCGTGTTTAGTACGCTGCATACAAATGATGCCGCAGGAGGCATGGCCCGTTTATTGGACATGGGTGTGGAGCCATATCTTGCTGCGAGTTCTGTAGAATGTTTTGTTGCGCAGCGACTTGTGAGACTGATCTGTCCGCATTGTAAGGTTGAGGAAAAACCTGATAAAGAGGTCCTGAAGGAATTCGGCATAAAAGAGAAAAATACAAACAAAATAATTATTTACAAGGGAAAAGGATGCGAGTCTTGCAAGTTTACAGGCTACAGGGGCCGCACAGGAATATACGAGTTTTTGCTTATGCATGAAGGGGTTCGCGAATTGGTGCTTCACCGTTCATCAGCTGATCAGATAAAGAAAAAGGCGCTCGAGCTTGGCATGCATACCCTGCGCATGGATGGATGGGACAAGGTAAAGAAGGGACTTACTACTATAGATGAGGTAATCAGGGTTACGGAGGAAGACTAAAATGCCTCATTTTATATACAAGGCGAAGAAAGGGCCAAAAGAAATCATAGAAAGTAAAATCGAGGCGGATTCAGAAAATGCGGCTGTGAAGCAGCTTATGCAACAGGGCTATTATCCTATATGGGTTAAGGAGGTTTCGACGCTTGCTGCGCAAAAAAGAAGACTCGTAAAGACAAAAGACCTGGCAGTTTTCACAAGACAGCTTTCAGAGCTTTTAGATTCAGGTCTGCCCCTGTACGAGGCATTAAATATAATTGAAAATCAAATAGAACTGCCGGGATTGAAAGAGATTATAAAGGGCATCAGGGAAAAAGTAAGAGATGGTAGCACCTTTTCTGAATCCTTAAAAGATTATCCCAGAGTTTTTTCAAATCTATATGTAAATCTTGTACGTTCGGGTGAAGCAGGGAGTATGCTTGGAGATGTGCTCAATAATATAGCTGATTTTCTGGAAAAAGAAGAGGATGTAAAATCCAAAGTGTTAGCTGCGCTGGCATATCCGATGTTAATGCTGATCGTAGGTACTGGTACAATATTTATTCTAACGGGATTTGTTATTCCGAAACTGGCAAATATGTTCATTGAGATGGGCGAGGCCTTGCCTCTTCCTACGAGGATCCTTATTGGATTTAGTGATTTCATAAGGACTTATTGGATAGTATTGGCCATTTTTGTAATTGGATCAATATTCTTTATTGCAAGAGGCAAGTCCAAGAGTATTATAGATAGGTTCAAATTGAAGTTACCAATCATCGGAGCGTTGGTAAAGGATAGCGAGCTTGCCAGGTTTTCGCGTACGCTTTCCATGCTTCTTAAAAATGGCGTAGCGATTCTTTCTGCATTGAAGATCACTTCTGATGTAATCGAAAATGAAGTTATAAAAAGCGAAACGCTTAAGATTTATAATGATGTAAGAGAAGGCTCATCTCTTGCAGCTGCAATAAAAAAAAATACCAGCTTTCCTCCGTTTATCATAAATATGGCGACAATAGGGGAGAAGGGTGGGATGCTGGATAAGACTTTACTCAAGGCTGCAAAGAGTTACGATATCGAGAGCGACAGAAAAATAAAAATACTCTCATCTCTTTTAGAGCCGGTTATAATCCTGATCATGGGAGTAGTGGTTGGTTTTATTGTTATTTCAATGCTTTTACCGGTGTTTCAAATATCCTTAACCGCCCAATAAAAGGAGAAAGGTTATGAATAGTAGAAAAGGTTTTACCTTAATTGAACTAATGCTTGTCGTGATTATTATAGGAGTGCTTGCGTCATTAGTGGTGCCCAGGCTTGTGGGCCGGTCAGAAGAGGCGAGGATTGCTGCTGCCAAAGCAGACATAAATGCCAACATCTCAGTAGCACTTGATCTATATGAGCTGGATAATGGCCGATATCCGCCTGACCTGAATGCCTTAAAGGCAAAGTCAGCCTCATCTGCGAACTGGAAAGGCCCATATCTTAAAAGAGGCGTAAAAGATCCATGGGGAAATACTTATGTATACAGATCTCCAGGCGATCATGGTACTGATTATGACCTTTATTCTTGCGGGCCTGACGGCGCAGAGGGCGGCGGAGATGACATTGCTAGCTGGGAAGAAGAATAATAAAGGCATTTTGTTATTAGAGGTGTTGGTCAGCGTTGCTATTCTTTCCGTCTGTTTTGTGTTTATAATTAGTTCTTTTACTAGATCTATTAGGGTAATAAATCTCTCAGGAGATTATTTTAGGGTAGGACTGGTTCTTGAGCAGGAATTGTACGAAGCGCTTGATTTTGAATTAAAAGAAGATCTTCCGGATTTTGATAAGATTTATGAAGAAAAAAGCCTTTACCCCGTACCAAATTCTAAAGGATAAGCATTAAATGTGGAGTAACTGATGTTAAAAAAGATTCGTTTTAATATTTGCGATACTCATAAAGAATTTGGTACGGGGTTTACTTTCATTGAGCTTATAATCAGCGTAACGATCTTTAGTATCGTAATCGTAACAGTATACAGTGTTTTTTATATGGGCATAAAGAGTTGGAAACGCGCTCAAGGAGAAAAATCCCTGCAAGAGATACGCCTGACATTTTTAAAAATAGAGAAGGAACTGAAAAACACATTCTTTTTTTCCGATGCTAAGTTTAAAGGCACGTCAAAAAACATATCCTTTCCTTTGGTTATCTCAGATAAGGTTTATATGATTACCTATAGCGTAAATGAAGATGAGGTTAGCGGATTGAATCAGATCTTAAGAAAGCAAGGCGAAGAAGAAAAAGAGATATCACCTCTAATGAAGTCTATTAAATTTCAATATACTGCTATGTCTAGAGATATCGAATGGAATGATTCCTGGAATAAAGATAGTCTTCCTTATGGCGTGAGGATTTCTTTGGAGGATGAGGACATTTATAACAAGGTCATTTTTCTTAAGCAGCCGGATTTTAGAATATAATGAAAAAAACCGGGAGCATTTTAATATTTACATTGTGGGTTTTGATTGTTTTGACCATCCTTAGCGTAATTATTTCTCGCCGGGCTTCTACTGATGTAAGGCTGGCAAAATATGAAGCTGACAGCATAAAAGGCGCTTATTTTGCAAAGGCAGGTGTTATGAAGATGCTCGTAGAGCTTACTAAGGATAAAAACGGGTACGACAGCCTAAATGAGGATTGGAATAGAGCTAAGGATAATCCAAAGGAATTGACATTGAAAAACGATATAGTATTCTATGGCGCGTCTGATGAAGCGGCCAGATTAAATCTGAACAATTGCACGTTAGATAATCTTAAAGATCTGGGTCTTGAAAATGATATTGCTGATAGTATATTAAAATACAAGATAGATCGCAATAAGGATTTTGAATTCGCAGAAGAGTTATTTTTGGTAGCAGGTATGACTCGAGAGGTGTATGATACAATTAAGGATTCAATCACGATTTATAGAGGGAATGCCGTCAAAATAAATATAAACACTGCAGGAACTGATGTATTAATGGCAGTTGTTGGAGACCCAGTTTTAGTACAGAGCATAGTGGACTATAGAAATAACGAAGGTATATTTACAAATGCCGGTGATATTAGCATGATACAAGGGTTGGATCCAGCTATATTTAGCTGGCAGTCTAATATCTTTCGTATATGGGCGCAGTCGGTTCTAGCCGGAGGCTCTGATATAGAAAAGACTGCCGAAGCTATAGTTGATAGAGGTTCAGGAAAGATTTATCATTGGAGGGAAGATTGATAGTTATACCGCGACATCAAGTCTTTGTTAAGTTTGTGGATGTGCCATCTCTAGATGAGTCTGAGATCGCGAAAATGGCAGAATTTCAGATCGTGAAAGAGATCCCGCATCCAAAAGAGAGTTTGATAATTAGTTATAGAAATCTCGGTTCCCATAGAGAAGGTTTTTCATCACTCATGTTAGCGGTTGCCACTAAGGAGATGATAGAGGAGAAGATCAGCGAGTTTCCTCACCTGGATAGCGTAAGACTATTTAGTGAATTGTTATACTTATTTTTATTAAAAGAAAATGTAGCAGGCCAGGATAAAGCGAGTCTTTTTATCCATGTTGGAAGAGAGAATTCAGAGATAATGATAATAGATCACTCGCAGCTGATATTTTCCAGAGGTTTTAAGGATAGCGGCGCATTTTTAGACGAGACAGAACGTTCAATTTTAGCCTATAAAAGAGAAAAAATAAAACCCGAGATAGAAGACATAATCGTAGTACACCCTTCAGGTGTAAATATCGAGGATAAAACAGAGAAGATAAAGAGCCAGTTTACGATTCCTGTAAGATTTTATGAATATAGCCAGGATTTAAGTCTGCTTGATCTGAGGCCTCAGATCAACCTTATGCCAGAGGAGATCAGAGATAAAAGAAAGGGTTTAAAAAAGAAGCGTGAGTCTATGGTCACGTATTTTCTTATCGGCGTGGTTATCATGCTCTTTTCCGTTTTGGTTTACTCAAAGATTCATGAGAAAAATAAAACTATAGATGCATTTTCTACCAAGGTAGAAGAGCTGGACTCAAGGATAGAAGGTTTAGGCGAATTTCTTAAAAAGACCGAAATCGTGAAGAGCCATTTAGAAAGAGGCAATTTTATTATAAAGGTTTTAGAGGATTTTTATCTCACAGTCCCTCAAGATATATCAATTTCAGGCTTGGATTATGATGGGAAGAAAAATATTTTCTATAAAGGTAATTCAAAGACCATGGCCACAGTTCTAAACTATGTTAAAAGGCTGGAGGATTCCAAATATTTCAGCAAAGTGGAAGTTAAATATACTACAAAGAAAAAGGTAAAGGGAGAAGAAATAATAGATTTTAATCTAAGGTGTCAATTATCCGCCTTCGTGTATGAGGCTAATCATGGAAGATAGCCTGCGGCGGATTTTTATTCTATGCATATGAATATTTCCAGACGAGAAAAATATATATCTATAATTACTTTTGCTATTATAGTATTAGCGCTGGCGTATAATTTTTTAATAGAGCCGCTTTTCAAAAGATGGCGTAGCTTTAATAACGAGATAATAAAAAATGAAATAGCCCTAAAAAAAGGTTTGAAATTACTGGAGAACAGAAACGATATTATTAGAGAATATAATAGTTATGCATCTTCCATTAGGACGCTTTCAAAGATCCTGAGTTATATAGAAAAGCGCGCGCTTTCAACAGGCGTAAGAGTAGCCCATATAAAACCAAGGCCAGTTATTGAGAAAGGTTATTATAAAGAATATGTCATCGAGCTGCAGGTAGAAGGGACATTTTCCTCTATTAATAAGTTTGCGTTCGAGATCATAGAGCCACCTTTGTCAATAACCCTAAAAAAATTCGACCTAAGAATAGCAAAAGACTCTACTCTTGCTCTAAGCGGCACTCTAATCCTCTCCAAACTCCTTATCTAAGTTTATTAAAATTAGCTAGATCTTGACAATTAGCAGATCATGAGGCATACTTACTCTCTAAGTGGAGAGTACACTACAACTCTCTACTCAGAGAGCTATGAAGAAAATATATTTAATTAAAGATCTGGCAAGGTTTAGCGGACATAGTGTGCATACAATAAAATACTACCTTAATATAGGTGTCATACAGGAGATCGGCAGGAGTCCTGAGACTAATTTTAGGTATTTTGATGATACAGTGCTGGAGAGATTAGAAAGAGTAAGGGCTTTGCGTAAAAAGAACAAGTCTCTTGCGGAAATAAAGGAGCTGCTGGAATCAGATGTCCTATTACAACGCTCTTAATCTTACTAAGGAGCCGTTTTCAACAAGTCCAGACCCGTATTTTTTATACCCATCCGTGTCTCATCAACAGGCGTTGCAGAGGCTTGAGATCTCGATCAGGCTTAAGAGAGGGCTGAGTGTAATTTTAGGGGATGTGGGGATCGGCAAGACCACGCTTGCGCGCGCGCTTGTCCAAAATTTAAATAAGGATCACGGTATAATTACTCACATGATCTTTGATCCTACCTATGATTCAGAGTTCCAGTTTGTCGCTTACCTTGCAAAACTTTTCGGCATAAAGCTAACTTTTCGTTCCAGTCTCGATTATAAAGAGGCCATAGAGAGGTTTTTATTCAAGAGGTGTGTGGATGAGGAAAATATCGTCGTGCTTATTATTGACGAGGCTCAGAAATTAAGCGTATCCAGCCTGGAGATATTGCGCACCCTCCTTAACTACGAAACAAATGAATATAAGCTTCTTCAGCTCGTGGTCATAGGACAGACAGAGCTTTTGCCAAAATTAAAAAGGATAAGAAATTTTTCAGACAGAGTTTCACTAAAATACATGATCAACCCGTTTGATATAAATGAGACCAAGGCCATGATCCGATTTAGGCTAAAACAGGCCGGGCATGATTCTGAAAAAGGCCTTTTTAGTGATACTGCAATGGATATGATTTATCAGTATACGCAGGGCTATCCGCGGCAGATCGCAAATATCTGTCATCTTGCATTAGAAGAGTTTCTGATGCAAGAGAGATCTACGGTAGACGCGGATTTAATAGATGAGGTAATAGAGCGGGACAGAAAGGTAGATCTTGATTAATGGCTAACGTGACTTCAGAAGGAAAACTTCTTAATCTCATAAAAGATGCGCAGAAAAAACACAGGCTCAGGAAAGATCTGAAGGTATTTACAAAAATAAACATCGTCTTGATTGCCTTGATATTGCTTATTCTCGTTATATTTTTAGTGGACTTTCTTACCCCTGGCCAAGAGAGATCTGCGCTTATGGTAGAACTGCCAAAAGAAGAAGGAATGGTTTTGCCTATGGCGGAGGATGTGAATATAGAGGAAGAGATGGTGGTAGAAGAAAAATCTCTTGTCTCAAAAGAAGAATTAGTGAAGAATCTGACTGTACTGGGTATTATAACTGGAGATGATGACCAGGTTATAATAGAGGATAAGAAAGAGAAAAAGACTTTTTTTCTTTACGAGGGCGAGACATTGAGGGAATTTAAGGTTTACGAGATAAAAGACGCTGGCGTGGTGTTGGATTATAAAGGAGAAAAGATAGAGTTGAGTTTATGAAGGAGGAAGAAATGATAAAGAAAATCATTGTTTTTATAGCTGTTCTCTCAATATCTATTTTTTCATCGGTGCCGATGGTTTTATCGCAATACGAAGATGTAGAATTGATATCCCTGGATCTTAAGGGTATGGAGATACATGATGTCTTGAAGATCCTATCGCAGAAGAGCGGGCTGAACATTGTCGCTGATAAGGACGTGAAAGGGAGAGTGTCTGTTTATGTGAAGGACGTGGACATAATAGATGCTCTGGATATAGTAGTTTCAACAAATGATCTTGCTTATGAAGAGAAGGGCAGTCTTATCAGGGTCATGACCGCCAAGAAATATGAAAAGATGCATGGCGCCAGCTTTAAAGATAGGACCAGGACAGAGATAGTTAAGCTTAGACACATCAAGGCTTCTAATATCGCAGTGATTCTGACGAAGATGAAAACAAAGGCTGGCAAGGTTATTTCGGATGATACCTCGAATACAATAGTTTTGATGGATAATTCCAAAAATATCGAAAAAATGAAACAGGCGATTTCAGAGATAGATATCCTGTTGGTTACCGAGATATTCTCTCTTGATTATGCAAAGGCCGATTCTATAAAAGATAAACTGGAAAAGATGCTTTCCGAGGATATCGGGACTATACGATTCGATGAAAGGACAAATAAAGTAGTGGTTAAGGATACACAGGAGAAGATTAACGAGATAAAAAAGGTAGTGGAGGCATTTGATGAGAGGACGCAAGAAGTGCTCATAGATGCAAAAATTATACAGGTGACACTCTCGGACAAATATACCTATGGCATAGACTGGTCTGATATTGCGCAGTTAGGGGATGTACGGTTGGCGGGAAATACAAATCTTACTACAAGTTTAGCCAGTACAACGCCCAGCACTTTGACGTTAGCTACTATAGGCGGAAATTACACGACAGTAATAAGCCTTCTCGAACAATATGGCGAGACTAACGTCTTATCGCGGCCTAGAATTACTGTTGCTGACAGGGAAGAGGCAAAGATCCTGGTTGGTTCTAAAGAGGTGTATGTGACTAGTGAAGTGACGACTACATCGGGAGGCACCTATCATACTACAGATAATGTCCAGTTCGTTGATGTTGGTGTGACATTGGGCGTAACACCTGAGATAAGTAGGGATGGCTATGTTAGAATGAAGATAAAGCCAGAGGTATCTAATACTGATGCTACAAAGACAGTTACGCTGACAAATCCTGACGGATCAACCAGAACAGTCGTTCCTTATGTTACTACGTCAGAGGTAGAGACAACAGTACTGATTAAAGACAATACCACGCTTATATTGGGCGGCTTAATGAAGGATACTATTACAGAATATAACGACAAAGTGCCTATTCTTGGAGATATTCCTGTTTTGGGGAAGCTGTTTTCCACAGAGGGAAAGAGCAAGGAAAAAACAGAACTTGTGATATTTATTACACCTCATATTATAGATCCTGGCAGATCAACAAAAGAGGCTGAGTTTTACGCTAAGGAGTGGAAAAAGAAGGAAAAGAACGCAGAAACAGAAAAATCAGAACCTAAAAAGAAAGCAGGGCTGAAACCGGAGAAGCCAGTTAAGAAAAAGCGAGACGCGTCGAAGGACAAAGTCGAGGGAAAAGAATATGCCAAAGCCAAGCAAAAAATAAAACCAAAAGCCAAGTTAAAACCAAAACCTAAGAAGAAAACTGAATGGGCGCCTCTCTTTGGAAAAAAAGAGCCTAAAAAGAAAAAGGAAGCGAGTAATCTCAAGGATCCTTTGTCAGTTGAGAAAAATGTTCCAAAGGGTCAAGTAGCTAAGACGCCCTACGAAGCATATTACCTTGCTATAAGAAAAGAGATAATGAGCGCGGCGAAAGAACAAAACATAGAAGGGTTTACGGGAGACGTTGAGCTGCAATTCACTTTGGATAAAGATGGTTTTTTAACAAAAGGTCCTATTGTCCTGAATAAGCCAGATTTGAAACTTGTGCGAGCGGCTGTAAATTGCGTGAAGCGTACTTCGCCATTTTTTCCTTTTCCAAAGAGCTTAAAGAAGAAGGACGCAGAATTTTATATAGTGGTAAGGTATGAATAAGATTATTATCTTGACGAATGGAAAATAATAGATATAATCTAAGAAATATGTTTAAAATATTGGATTTATCTATAATATAAGGGGGAAAATAATGGATTATTTATTGACTGAAGAACAAATAATGGTTCGTGATCTGGCAAGACAGATAGCGAAAGAGAAGATTAAACCAGTAGCTGCGCAATATGATGTAGACGGCACATTTCCATGGGACATTGTAAAGATACTGGCTGATAGCGATCTATGCGGCATATATATCGACGAGAAATATGGCGGCACAGGAGGTGGGTCCATGGAGCTTGTGCTCGCTACAGAGGAACTGTCTAAGGCGTGCGGAGGTATTTCGCTTGCGCTGGCAGCTACAGCACTCGGAACATACCCTATTCTTTTATTTGGTACAGAGGCGCAGAAGGAAAAATACCTTCCTGATATAGCTAAGGGCAAGAAACTCGCTGCGTTTGCCATTACAGAAGCAGGAGCAGGGAGCGATGCGTCAGCAGTTGCGACTACTGCGGATAAAAAAGGTGATCATTATGTATTGAATGGCACAAAGCAATGGATTACAAATGGTGGCGAGGCTGACACCTATACCGTAGTTGCCTCGGTTGACAGAAGAAAAGGCGCGCGCGGCGCAGCAACATTTATTGTAGAAAAAGGTACACCGGGTTTTGAATTCGGGAAAAAAGAAGATAAGATGGGTATACGCGCGTCTGCTACAAGAGAGCTTGTTTTTACAGATTGTAAAATCCCCAAAGAGAATTTGCTTGGCAAAGAGGGCGGAGGATTTATAGTTGCGATGAAGACATTCGATCAGTCCAGGCCAGGTGTAGCGGCGCAGGCCCTTGGTATCGCGCAGGGTGCATTGGATCTTACCGTTGAATATGTGAAGGAGAGAAAGCAGTTTGGTAAATCTGTCTCTTCTTTTCAGGGCGTGCAGTTTATGCTAGCTGATATAGCAACAGAAATAGAAGCAGCCAGAGCATTGATATATGCGACAGCAAGGATGCTGGATAGCGGAGCTAAGAAGGTTGCCAAGGATTCCGCGATAGCAAAACTCTTTGCCTCGGACATGGCCATGAAGGTTACGGTTGACTGCGTGCAGCTATTCGGCGGATATGGATACATGCGTGATTATCCGATAGAAAAGTACATGCGCGACGCAAAGATTACACAGATATACGAGGGTACAAACCAGATACAGCGCAGCATCATAGCGCTGAATCTTTTGAAAGAAAAAACTTCCTAAGGCATGAATATAGTTATTTGCATAAAACAGGTTCCGGATACGACAGATGTCAGAATAGATCCTGAGACGAATACGCTTATCAGGAGCGGGGTGGTGTGCATTATCAACCCGTTTGATATGTACGCTATCGAAGAAGGCATTCGTCTTAAAGAAAAATTCGGCGGCAAGGTCATCATCCTGACAATGGGCCCTCCGCAAGCGGAAGATGCGTTGCGCGAGGCGATCTCACTTGGCGCGGATGAGGCGATTCTTGTTTCAGATCGCGCGTTTGCGGGGAGTGATACCTGGGCAACGAGTTATACTTTATCAAAGGCAATCAATAAGATAGGCGATTGTGATCTCATAATCTGCGGAAAGCAGGCAATCGATGGTGATACTGCTCAGGTTGGACCTGGCATTTCAGCGCATCTCGATATGCCACAGGTTGCGTATGTTAAGAGGATCGAAGAGGTAGATGGCTCAAAAAAAATCATGCGAGTTGAAAGGATGACGGAAGAAGGCTATGAGATTATTGAATCGCCTTTACCATGCCTTATTACTGTTGTGAAGGAGATAAATGAGCCAAGGCTGCCTTCTTTAAAAGGGAAAATGAGGTCCAAAAAAATTGAGATAAAAAAGTGGGGCGCGAAAGATCTTGATGTGGATCCTGCTTTAATCGGGCTCAATGGCTCACCTACAAAAGTAGTAAGGATATTCACGCCACCACCCAGAAAAAAAGGCCAAATACTAGAAGGAGACGCAAAAGAGATAAGCATAAAATTAGTAGAATTATTAAAAGGCGACATAACGTAATTTAACAGCAGCTTATAGCAGCTGTAGGGCACACTTTAGTGTGCCGAAACAAATATAAATATGTCCATTAGAATCATCAATGAAAAATGTACGGGTTGTAAGCTTTGCATAAAGGCGTGTCCTTTTGCAGCCATTGAAGTGAAAAATAAAAAGGCCGTAATAGACTTAGATAAATGTACTCTGTGCGGCGCGTGTATAGAGGCGTGCAAGTTTGACGCGATAGTGCTCACCAAGATAAGCCCGTCAGACATAGATTTTCCAAAAAAGATAGAAGAGCACAAAGGTGTGTGGGTATTTTGCGAGCAGAAGAACAGCGTTATCCAGAGTGTGGCATATGAGCTTTTAGGAAAAGGCAGGGAACTTGCTGATACGCTTGGCGTAGAGCTTTGCGGGGTTTTATTAGGCGAGGCCATGAAAGACCAAGCGCAGGATATTATTCACAGGGGAGCCAATAAAGTATATCTTGTAGATTCGCCAAAACTCAAACATTATCAGAGTGAGCCTTACTCGAAGACGCTTATCAAATTAATAAAGGAATATAAACCGGAGATAGTGCTTTGCGGCGCTACCTCTATAGGCCGCTCATTGATATCGCGCGTAGCAATAGGAATTCATGCAGGGCTTACAGCAGATTGTACAGAGCTGGATATAGATAAAAAAGAAAAATTGCTTTTGCAGACAAGACCTGCGTTTGGCGGCAATATCATGGCCACGATTATCTGTCCGAATCACAGGCCACAGATGGCGACCGTGAGACACAAGGTGATGAAAGAGGCCGAGTCTGATAATCGACATAAAGGAAAGATAATAGAAAACAGCTACGACGATGACACATATTCTTCGCGCACAAAACTGCTCGACGTGGTCGAGGAAATAGAGGAGACCGTAAATCTTACAGAGGCAGATATTATTGTCTCTGGAGGCCGGGGCCTGCAGAAGCCTGAGAATTTTAGTATCATAGAGGACTTGGCTAAGGTCTTGGGAGGCGCGGTTGGAGCTTCCCGCGCGTCAGTAGATGCGGGATGGAAGAGTTATTCGCATCAGGTGGGGCAGACAGGAAAGACTGTGTGTCCGAAGATTTACATTGCATGCGGTATCTCAGGCCAGATACAGCATCTTGTAGGTATGCAATCATCAGATGTAATAGTAGCGATAAACAAAGATCCGCATGCCCCTATTTTTAATGTAGCCACTTATAGCATAGTAGGCGATTTATTCGAAGTCGTACCGGAATTGACAAAGAGGTTTAAGGAAGTATTGAAGAAATAGTTGTGGGGGTGGGTTGTGAGTTGTGTGTCGAGTTATGGGTTGTGGGTTGTGAGTGAAATACACAACCCCATCCTCACAACCCGACACACAACTTACAGCACATCCTCATAACCCACAACTTACATAGGCGGAAAGCAAGCATGTATTTCAAGCGTCTCGAATTATTTGGTTTTAAATCGTTTGCTGAAAGGACCAAGCTGGACTTTGAGCCGGGCATAACCGCTGTCGTGGGTCCAAATGGCTGCGGAAAGAGCAACATTGCCGATTCTATAAAGTGGGTGCTTGGCGAGCAATCCGCGAAGATGTTGCGCGGCGGCAAGATGGAAGATGTTATTTTCAATGGCACTGAAGGCAAAGAACCTGTTAACTACGCTGAAGTTTCACTTACTCTCTCCAACCAGGACCGCATACTCCCGATAGAATACGACGAAGTCACTGTTGCGCGCCGGCTCTACCGCTCAGGCGAGAGCGAATACCTGATCAACAAAACTACTGTAAGACTCAAGGATGTGAGCGAACTGTTCATGGGCACTGGCATTGGCACAAGCGCTTACTCGCTTATTGAACAGGGGCGAATAGATCAGATTTTAAGCTCAAGACCTGAAGACAGGCGCGAGGTCTTTGAAGAGGCAAGCGGCATCACAAAATATAAATCAAAGAAAAAAGAAGCTATGCGGCGGCTTGACGGCACAGAGCAGAATCTCGTGAGAATTAATGATATTATCATAGAGGTCAAGCGCCAGATAAATTCCATAGAGAGGCAGGCCAGAAAGGCAGAGCGCTATAAGGAAAGATACGAAGAATTAAAGGCGCTGGAATTGAAATTGACAAGGATAGAGCTGGAGATATTGAACCAAAAAATAAAAGAATCCAACATGAATCTAGAAGGGCTTAAGACAAGAGAAGCAGAGCTGAATTCAGAATTGCAAAAAATGACAGGGGAACTTTTAGAATTAAACACCCAGCGTTCTGAGATCGAATCAAAGAGAATGGATTTTAAATCCACTATCATGGAAACTGATTCTGAGGTATCGAAATCAAAAGATAAGCTTTTCATGAACAGGGAGAGGATAGAGGAACTAAAGAAAAGGCGCGCTGATCTTGAGAGCGAGATAGAGAAAGGCGCGGATAGTATAAAATCCCAGCAAAAAGAGGTTGAAAGCTTAAGAGTAAAAGTTTCGACGTTACAGACTGAGGACATGGAGCGATCCTCCTCTCTTTCAGTCAAGGAAAAGAAACTTGAAGAAATCTCAAAGACTATTTCTGAAAACGAGACGACTATTTCCACCTCCAAGGCAAATCTGATAGATCTTGCCTCAAATGAATCTAAATTAAGGAATCAATCCGCGAAGATCTCCACTACGCTCTTGGCAGATGACGCGAGGCTAAAGAGACTCACGGTAGAAAAAGATACTATTTTGGAAGAAAAAAATGATCTGGATGCAAAACTGGGCGATGTGCTAAAAGAAGTCGAGCAGGTAGAATCGGAAGTCCTATCCTTAAAAGACGAAAAGGAAAATGTTTCTCAAAAAGTAGCCACTCTGACTGGTAATATAGAAAGCCTGGCAAGCCAATCAACTCAGATCCATCAGTCACTAGCCACTAATAAATCCAGGCTTGAGGTCCTGAATGAGGCAAAGGCAAAATATGAGGGATTTTCTTCAGGAGTAAAAGCCATAATGGGCAAAGGCGCGCCAATAGAGGGTGTGCAAGACGCCCTTGCGAATCTCTTTAGCGTGAAAAAAGGATATGAGGTAGCCATAGAGTCAGCGCTTGGAGAAAACCTGGAGTCTATTCTCGTCGATAATGTTGAATCCGCGGAAAAGGCAATAGAGTTTCTAAAAGAGAATTCTCTCGGCAAGGCATTGTTCGTGCACCCTGCTTTTTTCCGGGATACTCAAAATGAGACCTTGATTAGCGATGCTCGTATACTGGGCAGGGCAATAGACTTTGCCAGTATAAATGATAAATGCAGCAATATCCTGGATCATCTTCTGAAAGATACTTTTATCGTGAAAGACTTAAAAGATGCAGCTGCTATCCTGAAAGAGAATTCAGGACTAAAAGACTCCACATTTGTCACGTTGCTTGGCGAAAAGATTGGCAGGGGGTTTGTCTCTGGAGGGGACATCAGGAATACAGGCCTTACTTTGATAAATAGAGAAGAGAACATAAAGGAGCTTTTTGAGGCAATAGCTGAGTCAGAGGCCAGGTTCCAAAACATAGAAGAGGAAAGATTAACCAGTGAACAAGAAAAAGAAGAGCTGGAAAAGAGATTAGAAGTTGCTGTTTCTGACCTTAATGGAAAAGAGATATTGCTTGCGAATGCCAGGACCAGGCGTACCAATATAGAGGAAAACGCAAAAGGAGTGACAGATGAGATTTCGCTTGTTTCTCTTGAAGTGGACGAGGTAACTTCCGAGGTAGAGAGATTAAAAGAAGAAGAGCTTAGTGTTGCAAATTCCCTGAAGCAGTCAGAAAGCGATACATATCTGAACCAGGAAAAGATCAAAAGGAGCGAGATCCTCATAAGTGACTACGCAAAAGAAAAAGAACAGCTTATCATAGAGGTGGCGGAACAGAGGACTGAATTAGGTTCGCTCGAGAGCAAAAAAGAAGGCCTTTCAAATACGTTGAATCTCCTGGAGAGTTCTTTGAAGGACGTAGAAAATAGCCACCAGGCCCGTAAGACAGAAATAGAGGAATCTATTAACAAGGTAAAGGAATTGAGCGATGAGATAATGACCCTTGAAAAAAATATAGAGTCTTTATCTGAAAGAAGCGGCGAAAAAGGCGCAGAGCTGGAGGGCGTAGAGAGCGCTTATTCAGGGATAATGCAAAAAATAAAAGAACAAGAGACCATCTTTAAACAATCAGAAAAAGAGATAAATAGCCTTCGTTCAAACGTGCATGAGATAGACCTCAAAAGGGCTGAGACAAATTATGGACTTGAGAATCTAACTCAGCGCATAAAGGATGTGTATAAGCTGGATTTGAGCGGGGTCGAGATAGTCGAGAACTGGCAGGATATAGGAAGAGACGCGCTTCGTTCTGAGGTCGAGGAAAAGAGGGAAAAGCTGGACTCTATGGGTACAGTGAATCTGGTGGCCATTGAAGAGCATACAGAGCTCCAGGATAGATTCGCGTTTTTAACACATCAACGGGATGACCTACTAAAGGCAAAGGATTCGCTTCTTAAGGCCATAGCCAAGATAAACAAAACCACAAAAGATCTTTTTATGGAGACGTTTAAGAACATACAGGTTGAGTTCAGGAATTTCTTTAAGATGCTGTTCGGCGGTGGAGACGGCGAGCTCATACTTCTGGATGAAAACAATGTACTTGAGTCTGGTATAGAGATAGTGGCGAAACCTCCAGGAAAAAGGCTCCAGAATGTTTCACTGCTTTCAGGGGGAGAAAAGGCCCTTACCGCGATATCACTCATCTTTGCTATATTTAAGGTGAAGCCCAGTCCGTTCTGTGTGTTGGACGAGATAGACGCGCCTCTTGACGAGTCAAACGTTGACAGATTTTCAAGAAGTCTTGACATGTTTACAAATACCTCGCAATTCATCGTCATAACCCACAACAAAAAGACTATTGATAAGGCCGATGTGATGTATGGCATTACTATGCAGCAGTCAGGCGTATCAAAGGTCGTGTCTGTGAAATTCTCGGATTCCAAGAAGCAGGAAGCAGTAGCAAAAGAATAAATCCAAATGGGTTAAGTGCACACCTTATTTTTCCCGGTGTGTTTTGCTTTGTAGAGTGCCTTGTCGGCCTTTGAGATGAGGGGTTCTTTTTCCTTGCCATCCCTTGGGAAGGAGGCCGCACCTATGCTTATGGTTACACCTTTCAGGTTTTTGCTTTTCTTGACAGTTTTTCTCAGGCGTTCAGCCAAGACAAGCGCTTCCTGCTTGTTTGTGCCGGGAAGGAGTATTATAAATTCTTCGCCTCCATAACGCGCAACGATATCTATCCTTTTCGAGATCTTTTTGAATATGTCGGATATGTTTATGAGTATGGCGTCTCCGGCCTGGTGCCCGTGTGTGTCATTGAATTTTTTGAAGTCATCTATATCGATCATAAGGATAGTAAACGACTGTTTTCTCGACGAAGAATATTTGATTTCCTCTCCCAGCAGATACTGAAAATACCCATGATTCCACAGCCTCGTTAAAGAATCAGAATTAGATAAGACAAGAGTTCTTTCGTAGAGCCTGGAGTTTTCTATTGCAAGGCCTGCCTGGTTGGCAAATGTAGTAAGCATGCGCACATCGTCGCTGGTTATAGGTTTTTTATTAAAAAAGTTATCCGTAACTATGACGCCTATTACCTTATCCCTTGCCTTAAGGGGTACTGTTACGAATTCTTCCAGATTTAAGGCTTTGACATAACCTGATCTTACTTCCCCCTTTACCTTAAAAACCTCGCCTTTAATCGCAGTCAATGCTATAACGCCTGATCCCTCATTTATAGGAACTTTTAAAGACCGTACGGTTTTATTCAACTGTGATTTTTTCAGGTGTTCGAACTGGTTGCGTGTCTGTATAAGCTCATCGAATCCTAATTGATGTTTTTCTATATGTGTCCACACAGCGCTCGCATCCTCTTGACTGTCAGGCCCTATACACATTTTCCCTTCCAGTTGCCCCTCTTTTTCGTTTACCAGAAACAACATGGCCCTGTTAAAACTCAGGCCTACATGAGAGGTTACAGCCGTGAGAATGATATACAGGATTTCTTCGAGATTAAGGGTAGTGTGCATGGCATTACCTATCTCATATAGCATTTCCAGTTCTGCCTGCGCCTTTTGATAAGCCTCTTCAAAATTCTTTTTCATAGTAAAGTAGTATAGCAGATAAGTATGATACTTTCAATGTCGTGCTAAAAAATATAGTCAAATTTTGCCATTTATGCTATATTATAAAGATATAAATACCAGAGGATAAGCGCTATGAAAGTAATGTTTATTGTTAATGATTTGGGTGTAAATGAACCTTTTGGCCCAATGATCCTGTCAGCTATATTAAAGCAAAAAGGCCACGAGACTATTCTTGGTGTTCTGCAAAAAGAGGACGTTGAGAATAAGATTTTTTCCTGGAAACCTGATATGCTGGCTTACAGTATGATGTCTGTTGACATGAAAGATATGCTGTCCTTTAATACAGCCTTGCGAAAAAAGGCCAAGATCTTTACTTTGCTGGGTGGCGCGCACTCCACGCTCGATACCAGCTGTATAGATGATCCTGGGATAGACGCTGTATGTGTCGGAGAAGGCGATGAGGCAATAGTGGATGTTGTCGAGCGTCTTGAAAAAGGAGAGCCGCTCAAAGGTATCCCTAACATCCTTACTTCCAGAAAAGAACCTCTTACTTTAAGAAATTTTATAGAAGACATGGATAGCCTTCCGTTTATGGATCGCGAGCTTGTGTATTCTTATCCTGAAATGGCGCGGTTTGGAATAAAGGGAATATGGACGAGCAGGGGATGTGTATTTCCGTGCCCTTATTGTTTTAATAATCGCTACAATAGTTTGTATAAAAATAAAGGCAGGGTTGTGCGTCGCCGCAGTGTTGACTCAATAATAAGGGAGACAAAAAAACTTGCTTCCCGCTATCGCGTTGATTTTATACGCATACAGGATGATGTCTTTGTGCAGCGCTCTAATGATTGGCTTAAGGAATTCGCTGAGCGCTGGTCAAAAGAGATCAATATACCATTCTATTGCCTGTTGCGCTCAGAACTCGTTACGGATGAGATGGCATCTTACCTAAAGAAGGCAGGTTGTTTTTCAATATGCATGTCAATAGAATCAGCGGATGATGAAGTGAGAATAAAAATGATGCGCCGCAGAGTAAGCAAAGAACAGCTGGAAAAGGCTTTTAAGGTCTTCAAGCAGCATAAGATCAATGTTTATGCAAACACCATGCTCGCGCTGCCATTTACCTCACTCCAGCATGACATAGATTCGCTGGATTTTGCCATCAAGGTGAAGCCGGAGATGCCGAACTTTTCCATATTTATGCCGTATCCGGGTACTGATTTAGGGGATTATTGCGCGGAGACAGGCGTGTATGATCAAGAGAAAGATCCTATTGACTATGGCATGCGCAATGTAAGCCCGCTAAGTTGTTTTTCAGAGAAGGAGAAGAATGCCCAGTACAATCTTTGCGAATTAGCGATCGTCGCTGTAAAATTTCCCAAACTGCGTAATCTTATTATCAATCGCCTCATATACTGGAAGCCGAATAAATTGTTTTTCCTGACCCATTATCTTTTTGCAGTCACTACATATGGCAGAAAAATATTTTACTTCAAACACACGTTCAAGGAATATCTTGAACTAATAGCCAGAACATTTAAACACTATCTCTATGATTTTACGGTCAAGGGCAAGGTTGCCAGCCGGAAAGCAGATAAGTCTCAGCCATATTTTGATCATAAAAACAGTATCCAGGAGCTTGAAAAATGCATGGAAGCTATGGCGAGTAGTGATATTTACACTATGCGGGGATGTTAAATGAGCGTACAATGCAGCATTTGCCAGAATAAAGACAGGGTAATTTTAGAAGACAGCGCTCTTAATCTTTACAAGTGCGATTCTTGCCTTCACTCCTTCAGTAATATTCCAGAAGACAAAAAAGAACCCTACTGCGAAAGTTATTTTTTAGAAACACATAAGAATTGGTTTAATAATCCAGACTATGGATTGTTCGCGTTTCTATATAAGATTATATTGAAATATACGGATAAGGAGCGGTTCAAACTTCTTGACGCTGGATGTGGAAAAGGGGATTTTCTGAAATACCTGAAAAATACAGATCCAAAGATAGAACTTCATGGTATAGATTTGATACATAATCA
Source organism: Candidatus Omnitrophota bacterium (assembly GCA_042571405.1). GTDB lineage: Bacteria > Omnitrophota > Gorgyraeia > Gorgyraeales > Gorgyraeaceae > Gorgyraea. Next base: position 35,179 of record JBHPHU010000010.1, read on the forward strand.
ATGTTCGGGTATAAATTTTTCCAAAGGCGATATTTTAAAAGATGAAATAAGGGGGAAGTTTGATGTTATTTTAAGCCTCGTGACAATCGAGCATATTGATCAGCCGCACCTGTTTATTAAAAAGCTAAAAAATGCCTTATTGCCGAACAATCTTCTTTTAATCACAACGATCAACAGTAATAGCATGTGTTACAGGACCGCAAGGCTATTGAATAAAATAGGAGTAACAACTCCTTATAACAGGTTCTATAGCCCGCATCATACCCAGCATTATACGAATACTTCTTTAAGAGCTCTTATGGAATTAAACGATTTCACCGTTATTCTTCAGAGGAACCATAATTACCACTTAAAGGGCGTTGATTTTCCTAAGGGAAATTTTTTAAAAAGATGTATATACGCCCTTGGCATATGGATATTTTTTTCTTTCTCTACAATATTTAAGGACGGCATGCTGCAAACTATTGTGTGCAGGAAAAATAGTGAGAGGTGAAATATGGTAAATACCATTGTTGTACCGGTCTATAATAGCGAAAAGACAATAGATAATCTTGTAAAGACCTTGATTCAAAGCCTCTCTTCCGACAGTCTTCAGATTGTGCTGGTAAATGATGGGAGCAAGGACAAGAGTCATGAAGTTTGCCATGAATTAGCTCTTAATAATCCGAATGTGGTGACATATGTAAATCTTTCCAAGAATTTTGGAGAGCACAATGCTGTAATGGCAGGTCTTAATTATGCAAAAGGCGATTATACAGTAATTATGGATGATGATTTCCAAAACCCGCCTGAGGAGGTATTGAAACTTATAAAGGAAGCCGTTAGCAAAAAACACGACATAGTCTATACTTGCTATAAAACAAAACAACACCAGTTTTTTAGAAATCTTGGGAGCAGGTTCAATAATTTTATTGCGAATTTTATGTTAGATAAGCCAAAGGACCTTTATTTATCCAGCTTTAAATGTCTGAGTAGATTTGTGGTCAGCGAGATTATTAAGTATAAAGGCCCTTTCCCGTATATTGATGGCTTGGCATTGAGATGTACTAAAAATATCGGGAGAATTGAGGCTTCTCATGACAAGAGGAAAGAAGGCCGCTCAGGATATACTTTCAGAAAACTAGTCAGACTATGGCTTAATATGTTTGTAAATTTTTCCGTGCTGCCTTTGCGGATCAGTTTTTTAATCGGCCTATTGTTTAGTTGCCTCGGAGCGATTTTGAGTATCTTTGTTATCATAGACAGATTTTTTCATCCCGAAACACCTCTTGGATATCCGTCTCTTTTTATCGCTATAATGGTGTTTTCCGGAGTCCAGCTTTTGATCCTGGGGCTTCTCGGGGAATATCTGGGCCATCTCTTTATGAGTCAAAATCAAACCCCGCAGTTTGTAGTTCGAGAAGTTTATGGAGATAATAAAAATGCAAAATAAGAAGGTGCTTATTACCGGTGGATTGGGTTTTATCGGAAGCAATCTTGCGATCAGGCTGGTTGAATTGGGCGCGGAAGTGACACTGCAGGATGCTATGATCGCGGGTCACGGAGGAAATACATTTAATATAGAAAAGATCAAGGATAAGGTGAGCATAGAATATAGCGATACAAGAGATAAGGACAAGGTCGGGGATATTGTAAAGGGAAAGGATTACATTTTCCATCTTGCTGGTCAGAACGATCATATCCTGAGTTTAACAGACCCGTTCCTGGATATAGATATAAATATCAAAGGGTCAGCTGTTCTCCTGGAAGCGTGCAAAAAATATAATAAAGATGTAAAACTAATCTATACTGGGACTCGCGGTGAATACGGCAAGGCAGTTAAATTACCTGTCAACGAGGAAGCGCCCATTAATCCTAAAGGTATTTATGAGTTATCGAGCCTTACAGTCCAAAAGCTCTTTAAGATATATAATGACAATCACGGGGTGAGGTCAGTGACGTTGAGATTGACAAATATTTATGGCGAGAGGGCGCAGATGAAGCATAACAGGTTTGGTGTAGCAAACTGGTTTATTCGTCTGGCATTGGATAATGAGACAATAAAGATTTTTGGGGAAGGCTCTATCATAAGGGATTTTTTGTATGTTGATGATACAGTTGATGCTATACTTATGTGCGCGCAGTGCGAGCGTGCATACGGAGATGTCTTTAATGTAGGTAATGACAGTTATGGTAGTTTTTTAGAACTGGCAAAATATATTATTGAGATTACGGGAACTGGCAAGTGGGAGCTTGCCCCTTTTCCTAAAGAGCGCGCAGCGCAGGAACCCGGAGATTTTTATTCTGACATTGCAAAGATCAAAAAGATAGTCGGGTGGAAGCCCAGGACCGTTTTAAAGGATGGACTAAAGAAGACCATAGGCTATTACAAAAAATATAAAGAGCAGTACTGGTAAGGAAAAAGGATGAAGGGGAAGATATTTAATTTATTGTGTGGAATTTTAAAGTTCTCGACTCGGCTCTTCGGGCCTCGCTCGAACAATATTCTTCGAGCGAAGTCGAGAAGATTTAATTTAATCGTGCTAATTTTATTTATTGCGATTGGATTTTTTATCTTTTCCAACCTTTCGGATCATGCCTTATCTAACGACGAGGCATCTACCTCTGTAATGGGCCGCAATACATTGAATTTCGGATATCCGAGAGGGTTTGATGGCGTAAATTGGAACTATCCTACGTTTCCTGAGTTGATCTTGCCTGGGTCATATCTCTGGATATCTGATGTATGGGTGCAATTTTATCTCATAGCCATGTCGTTTAAGCTGTTTGGCATCAGTACGTGGAGCGCGCGGATAGGTTTTGCAATGGCAGGGTTTTTGACGATCATCCTGGTGTATGGATTTTGTTTTCGTTATCTTAAATCAAAAAAGATAGGACTGCTTTCGATCTTACTGCTGGGGACTTCGGTCCCGTTTTTACTGCATGTGAGGGAGGCGCGTTATTACGGTCTGGTTATATTTTTATGTTTTGCGGTATTTTATCTTTATTATCGTATTGTTGAAGAGAGAAAAGGGTATATCTTACTGGGTTGTATTTTATCCATACTTAGCTGGACAAATCATGCTGCTTTTGTACCTATGTTTGCGAGCATTTGGCTGATGGCCTTTTTTATAGATCGCGACAAGATACGATGGAAGTATTTTATAACAATGTCTATAGTTTCTGTTTTGTTTCTGTCAGCGTGGCTGTCCATATGGTGGCCTACTGCTATGTTGGATTCCGTAGAGTATCCTTTAAATCAATCTTTACTGCATTTCAAGAAGAATTTTGAATTTCAAATCCGTACTATAAATGGATATTTCGCGCCTGTAGCCTTTTGGCTGATACTATTGATCGCTCTGCGTATTTTTAAAAAGCGCGATGTTCTAAAGCCATCTGCGGAAGAATCAACGCTTTTTAAGAAGATAGGAATAGTCCTGGCCTGCAACATAGCATTTTTTACTGTCTTTGGAATGAGGTCAATGCGCTATTATGTTCAATACATAGCTTTTCTGTGCATACTTGAAGGATATATCTTTTATAGGCTTTTTAAGTGGAAAAAATACATGGCCTTGATTTTTCTGGCGTTACTTATTTTTACAAATTTTCTAGGACGGCCAAATCCATTGTTTTTGACCAAAGGCTTGCCTGAGCCATTCGATTTCAGTAAAGATTCAAAATTTAGGACGTATTTTTTGGACTATTTATATGAATTAACACATGAATACACAGGTCCGCTCGAGGCCTTATGCGATTATTTGGATCTGCATGCAAAGCAGAGTGAGGATATAAAGATCATAAAAGGTGATCTAACAGTCTTATTTTATCATCCAGAGCTTGTTGTAATAAATGACGCGCGATATTTTAGAAAAAGTTATCCTAAGTGGCTGGTTATTCGTCAATATTGGAATTCAAGACTTGAAAGTGTATGGAGAAACAAGCTCAAAGCTGAGATAGAGGATGGATACCTAGATGTCCTGGATAGATACGAAAAAATCCCTTTACCAGCAGTTGATTCAATACGCGAAAACGAAGCAGATAATCTCAACACCCACTTTTTCAAAACTCCCATAGTAACTCCAGAAAACCAAATGTTCGTCTACCGCCGGAAGAATTAGACAATAGACTGGTCGAGGTTTTGCCTCGACCAGTCGTCTCCAATTAATTTAAATCTGTTTAAGCATGATTTTTTGCGTTTTTTCTATTACCGAAAGGGTTCTGCCTTCAAAAATAGTTCTTCCTGTTTTATTGGAAAAGCCTCTGTGTTTTAAAAATTCTGCTAAACTAGTATCGGACATACTATTAACACTTGCTGATATGGCAGGGATCTTTCTCTTTTTAAGCTCTTGTGCCGTAATCCAAAGCAAGGCATTGCCAATCCCCATGCCCTCATATTCTTTGGAAGTACCTCTGGTAAAGGAAAAAAATGTTTTCTTAGATATAACACCCATAACATAACCTGCCACTTTTCCGTCAGCTATCGCAACATAGGCCACAACGCTCCCTTTGTCTCTTACAATACCTATATCTGATGCCTTGTTGTATTCTTCTATATAGTTCTCTATGTGTAGCATTGGTAGTTTGTCAGGCAGTGTCAGCGCTATATCAATAATATCCTCTCTATACCTCTCAAAATTACTGTTATCCAGCTTAAAGACCGAAATGTTTTTACCGGATTTTTTTAACACTCCCATAAATACAATAGCCTCATCCAGGCGATCTATTGTCTTTTGCGTATTCATTTGAATACGCAGGGACTCTCTTATGAAAGAGGATGAATAAAGCATGCCTGGAGACAATACTATTGTAGATATAGTCAGGAATACAACTATCAACACGTAACCTTTTTTAATTTTCTTCATAATCCACCTAAAAAACTACCTTCTCTCAAAGGCTAGACTGTGTACACTAGACTGATCTACTCAACTAATTATTAAGTATATCACAAATATTGCTTAATGAGAAGGAATGGATTTGCAATTTGGTAAACGTCTCCAGATATGAATAACAAGACCTTAAAAATCTTCCCAAAGGCCTATTTATGTGGTATAATTACAATTATATAAGCATAGGAATTATATAGCCTTACGAAGCTATTTTTATGGGTGGATTATGGTTAGGATTAGAAAAGGGTTATATTTAAAAATTATAATTATACTGGTTTGTGCTTTATTTTTATTCAATGCAAGACTCTATTCATCCACGATTTGTTCTTTGCGTCTTCCTTTAAAGAATTATGAACGCATAGGAGGGGCTCTTTCAGAACAAGAACTTATTGATTTGCTGTCAGGAAACGATGTTAAGAAAATCGATGAAATTGGATTAACGCAATTAGATTTAATGAAGGATCCTGAACAGGTTGCAAGGATTATCGAGGAGGTATTTAAAAACAGAAAACTATGTCTTAGTTGTGATCTTGGAGAAGAAAACAATTTAGTATATATAGAGATTTATAGCACAGTGGATTTTAAATCATTGGAGGGTCGGCAAAGTTTCGCTGTTTTAAAAGATACCTCTCTTTTGGATTTCCGATGGGCAAGCATAGAAGACGTAGAAAAGCATGGAGGCAAGCGTCTTTTTCCGCTTTTATATCGTTGGATGGCAGCAAACTATTTTTTCGATGAATTTTCTGGATGGGGCATACTTGCTGAATCTGCAAATCATTATTCAGCGAGGGCATTGTTTCGTAGTGGATTCGATATCACTATTACTTCAGAAGATGGCGGTAAAAAGATAAGGGATATCAAAGATATTGTTGAGAATAAAAGATATAATATTAAAGGAACATTTACGACATGGAAAGGCAGGCATTTAATCGGAAAGAATAAAAAAGTTTTTTATAGCCTAAGAGAGAAATGTGAAATCGTTAGTTTACATGTTAATAATATTGAGAAATATGAAGATCAACTTTACCGGTTAGCAAGAGACAATCCATTTCATTTAGACGCGAATATAATAGGGTACTCTCTGGATATAGTTTTAAAAAATGAAGGCTATAGTTATGTTTCAATAATGAATGGTGATTTAGTGGGCTATATTGCTTGCGAGGAAACGGAAGACAGTAAGTTACATTTATATTCAATGTATATTGAAAAATATTCTTCTAGGAGAAAAGGTATTGGAGAGGTGTT